>NZ_JBMBTE010000138.1:0-12558 GCF_048897285.1 Rhodococcus sp. O3 | reverse complement strand
GCGCGGCGTCGCCGGCGGCCGCGATGTCCGGGTAGCCGAGCACCACCAGCGTCCGCACCGGCGGATCGGCGACCAGCTGCACGGTCGCCTCGGTGACCACACCGAGGGTGCCCTCGCTGCCGACGAACATGCGGCGCACGTCGAATCCGTTCTCGGGGGCCAGGTGTTCGAGCGCGTAGCCGGACGCCTGCCGCCCGAACCGGCCGAACTCGGTGCGGATCGTCGCCAGATGACCGGTCGCAACCGTCCGCAACTGTTCGAGCAGCGACCCGGCGCCCGGCAGCGACAGAACGTCGCCCGTCCCGGCGATCACCTCGAGGCCGATGACGTTGTCGACGGTGCGCCCGTATCCGAGGGTGCGGGCTCCGCACGCGTTGTTGCCGATCATCCCGCCGATGGTGCAGCGGTTGTGGGTGGAGGGGTCGGGGCCGAAGCGCAGTCCGTGCGGAGCTGCCGCGCGCTGCAACTGCGCCTGCACGACCCCCGGCTGGACCCGCGCGGTGCGCGTCGCCGGGTCCACCTCCAGCACCTCGTTCAGGTGCCGGGACAGATCCATCACCACACCGGGCCCGACTGCGTTGCCCGCGACGGACGTGCCGGCGCCGCGCGCGGTCAGCGGGACACCGTATTCGCGGCACACCGCGAGCACCGCGGCGATCTCGTCGGCGGCGCGGGGCCGCACGACCGCGAGCGGCGGCACCCGGTACAGGGACGCGTCGGAGGAGTAGAGGGCCCGGGTGGTGGTGTCGCCGCGCACCTCGGCGATGCCCGCGGCATGCAGGGCTGCGACGAGATCTCCGTCGTGCAGCGGCCCGGCCCGGCCTCCGGCGGGCGGTGCGTCGACGGGATCGGTCGCGCGGGCCATACCGGACGATGCTAGTCCGACGTCTCGTGGGCTCGAGCGCGATCCGGGCGCGTGCCTCACGGGTGCTGCTCAACAGGCACGGTCCCCCGTCGACGCGTCCTCGCCTAGCATCGAGGCTTGTGCCCGCCGATTCCCCTTCGCCCGAAACGACCGCTTCCACCGGCGTGACCGTACGCACGGCCCGCATCGTCGCGATCGTCACCGGGTTGCTCGGGTTCGTCCTCGCCCTGTCGTTGCCGTTCCTGCCGGTGAAACAGGAATCCGCGAGCGTGAGCTGGCCGCAGAACGGCAGCCTCACCAACCTCGAAGTCCCCCTCATCACGTACTCGCCGCTGGAACTGCGCGTCAGCGTCCCGTGTTCGGCGGTCGGCCTGCTCGGCGAGGACGGCGGCACCCTCGTCTCGACCGTTCCCCCGGACGCCCCCGACGCCACCGAGAACGCGCTGGTGATCCGGTCGGTGCCGGGCCGGGACGGCGCCCCGGGCAGCATCGAGGCGGTCCTGCGCAATTCGGTGCTGGTGTCGGCCCCGACGGATCAACCGTGCACGGCGGTGACCGTCGCCGCCAACGCGAAGCGGACCGCCGCGGAGATCGTCGGCCCGGGCGACGAGCCCGTCACGACAGTCGAAGGCGACGTGCGGCCCCAGATGGTCGGGATCTTCTCGGATCTGCAGGGCGCCGCGCAGGATCTGACGACCGGGCCGGCTGCGGAGCGGCTGTCGGTGCGCGCCGAACTCGATTCGCGCTTCACCTCCACGCCGACGACCGTCAAGCAGGTCGCGATGATCGTGTGCGTCCTGTCGACGCTGCTCTCGCTCGTCGCGCTGCACCGGATCGACGGGGTGGATCGGCGCGGTGCCCGCCGGGTGCTGCCGGCCCGGTGGTGGCGGATCACCGTCGTCGACGTCGTGGTCGTCGGCACCCTGCTGGTGTGGCACGTCATCGGCGCCAACACCTCCGACGACGGCTACATCCTCAACATGGCCCGGGTCTCCGAGCACGCCGGGTACATGGCCAACTACTACCGCTGGTTCGGAGTGCCGGAAGCGCCGTTCGGCTGGTTCTACGACGTTCTCGTGGTGATGACGAACGTGTCGACGGCGAGCATGTGGATGCGCCTGCCGGCGCTGATCGCCGCGATCCTGTGCTGGATGGTCATCAGCCGCGAGGTGATGCCGCGGCTGGGCGTCGCGGTGCGGCGCAACCGGGTCGCGCTGTGGACGGCCGGGCTGGTGTTCCTCGCGTTCTGGCTGCCCTACGACAACGGTCTGCGCCCCGAACCGATCATCGCGCTCGGCGCCCTGCTGACCTGGTGTTCCATCGAGCGGGCCATCGCGACCGGGCGCATGTTGCCCGCCGCGATCGCGGTGCTCATCGCCGCGTTCTCGCTCGCCGCCGGACCGACCGGCCTCATCGCGGTCGCGGCCCTGATCGCCGGTGCCCGCCCGCTCGTGAAGACGCTGATGGCGCGGCGGCAGCTGGTGGGCTGGTTCGCGCCGCTCGCCCCGATCCTCGCGTCCGGGACGGTGGTGATGGTCGCGGTGTTCGCCGACCAGACCCTCGCGTCGGTGCTGGAGGCGACCCGGGTACGGTCCGCGGTCGGCCCGAACGTGCCGTGGTTCGACGAGCGGCTGCGCTGGGACGCACTGCTCACCGTGTCCCCGGACGGCTCGCTGGCCCGGCGCTTCGGCGTGTTCGTGATGCTGTTGTGCCTGGTCGTGTGCGTGATGCTGATCCTGCGCAAGGGCCGCATCCCCGGCACCGCGATCGGTCCGTCACGCCGGATCCTCGGCATCGTGTTCGCCTCGCTGCTGCTGATGATGGCCACACCCACCAAGTGGACCCACCACTTCGGTGTGTACGCGGGCCTGGCCGGATCGGTCGCGGCGCTCGCCGCGGTCGGGGTCGGCGCCGCGGGGATCCGCTCGCCGCGCAACCGTGCCCTGTTCACGGCCGGGGTGCTGTTCGTGCTGGCAATGGCGTTCACCGGCTCCAACGGCTGGTGGTACGTCTCGAGTTACGGCATCCCGTGGTGGGACAAGCCGCCGTCGATCTCCGGCCGCGCCTTCTCCACCGCGCTGCTCGCCCTCACCGGTGTCGCGCTCGTCGTCGCCGCGTGGTTCCACCTGCGCGAACCGTTCACCACCCCGAAGCCCGACCGCAACGGGCGGGTGCGGGCGCTCGCGTCCGCGCCGCTGACCGTGGTCGCGGCGGGTGTCGTGCTGTTCGAGGTGCTGTCGCTGGTCAAGGGCGCGGTCGCGCAGGGACCGGCCTACTCGATCGCCCGGTCCAACATCGCGTCGCTGACCGGCGGATGCGGTCTCGCCGACGAGGTGCTCGTCGAAACCGATCCGAACGCGACCGCGCTGGTTCCGCTCGAGGGGTCTGTCGCGGATGCGCTCGGCGCGGGCCGGGACGAAGGCTTCACCCCCAACGGGGTGGCGCTGGACCTGACCGCCGACCCGGAAACCACCACGAGCGGTGGCGCCAACACCGTCGACCCCGAGGAGGGCGGCACCAGCACCTCGACCGGTGCCGGCACCGGCGGCGGTCGCGGGGAGACCGGTGTCAACGGCAGCACGGTGGCGCTGCCGTTCGGCCTGGACCCGGCGACCACCCCGGTCCTGGGCAGCTACCGCACCGGCGTGCAGCAGAGCGCCGAACTCGAATCCGGCTGGTACGCGCTGCCGGAACGCACCGACGCGACGCCGCTGCTCGTCGTCACCGCCGCCGGACGCGTGCGGTACGTCGACCCGGACGGGGTCATCACCCCGGGTCAGGACGTGCGGCTCGAATTCGGTCGTACCGCAGACGGGACCGTCGAACCGATCGGCGCGGTCGCGCCCATCGACATCGGGCCGGCCCCGTCGTGGCGGAACCTGCGGGTGCCGCGCGAACAGATCCCGGCCGACGCGGACGCGGTGCGCCTGGTCGTCACCGACGGGGACCTCGCACCCGGCCAGTGGGTCGCGGTGACGCCCCCGCGGATGCCGCAGCTGGAGACGCTGAACACGGTGGTCGGGGATCAGGCACCGGTGCTGCTGGACTGGTCCGTCGGCCTGGCGTTCCCGTGCCAGCGCCCGTTCGACCACCGCTACGGGGTCGCCGAGGTTCCCGACTTCCGGATCCTCCCGGACCGGGTCGGCGCGGACTCCACCAACGGCTGGCAGGACCACATCGGCGGCGGCCCGCTCGGCTGGATCCCGCTGCTGCTGACCGCGCAGACGATGCCGACCTACCTGAACCACGACTGGGACCGCGATTGGGGTTCGCTCGAGCGCTACACCCCGATCGATCCGACCGCGACGACGGCGGATGTCCAGGTCACGGAAGTCACCCGTTCCGGGCTGTGGTCGCCCGGTCCGATTCGCGACGGTGTTCCGGATCTGCTCGAGTGACCCAGGCTACGCCCAGGTGAGGGGGCGTATCGCCGAAGGTCACCGGCAGATAACATCGACAATCGTGCCCGACGACGTGACGACGACCACCGTTCCCCCTGCCGCCCTGCGGCCACCGGTCGTGACCGACCTGCGCGCGCAGTACCGCACTGCGCGCCTCGTCGCCATCGTCGCAGGTCTGCTCGGTGCACTGCTCGCGATCGCGACCCCGTTCCTGCCGGTGAAGGTCACCGAAGCGACGGTGACGTGGCCGCAGAACGGCTCGACCGAGGCGGTCACCTCACCCCTGATGTCGCAGGTGCCGCTGCGGCTGTCCGCGACCCTGCCGTGCACGACCGTCTCGGAGCTGCCCGACGGCGGCGGCATGCTGCTCTCGACCGCACCCGCCGACGGCGAGGGTGCCGCGCTCAACGCGATGTTCGTACGGGTCGGCGAGGAGAACGTCGACGTGCTCGACCGCAACGTCGTGGTCGCGACCGCGCCGCGCAGCGAGGTCGAGTCGAGCGCCTGCCGTGAGATCACCATCTTCTCCGACGTCGACCGCACCACCGCCGAGTTCGTCGGCCTCAGCGACGAGAACGGCAACCGCCGCGCCGGCGAGCTCATCGGTGACCTGCGTCCGCTCGTCGTCGGTGTGTTCAGCGACCTGAACGCCGACGTGCCGGGGCTCAGCGTCACCTTCGACGTCGACTCGCGCTTCTCGTCGTCCCCGACGGTCGTGAAACTGCTCGCGATGATCCTGGCGGTGTTGTCCACGGCGCTGGCCCTGGGTGCCCTCGCCAAGCTGGACGTCACGGACGGTCGCGGACACCGCCGGTTCCTGCCCGCCCGGTGGTGGAAGTTCACCGGCGTCGACGTCGTGGTCTTCGCGACGCTGATCGGCTGGCACTTCTTCGGTGCGAACACCTCGGACGACGGCTATCTGCTGACGATGGCCCGGGCGTCCGAGCACTCCGGCTACATGGCCAACTACTTCCGCTGGTTCGGGGTCCCCGAGGCACCGTTCGGCTGGTACTACGACGTGCTCGCCGTGTTCGCGAAGATCTCCACGGCCAGCCCCTGGATGCGCCTGCCCGCGCTGATCGCCGCGATGCTGTGCTGGATGGTCATCAGCCGCGAGGTGGTGCCGCGTCTCGGCCGGGCGGTCCGTACCAACCGGATCGCGCTGTGGACCGGCGGCCTGGTGTTCCTCGCGTTCTGGCTGCCCTACAACAACGGCCTGCGGCCCGAGCCGATCGTCGCGCTCGGCGCCCTCCTGACCTGGTGTTCCATCGAACGGGCCATCGCCACCGGCCGGCTGCTGCCCGCCGCGACGGCGGTGCTGGTCGGCGCGTTCACGCTCGCCGCCGCCCCCACCGGCCTGATGTGTATCGCCGCGCTGCTCGCCGGTATCCGGCCCATGACGCGCATCGTCGTGCGCCGCCACCGCCAGCTCGGGACCCTGCCGCTGGTGGCGCCGATCCTCGCCGCCGGCACGCTGGTGCTCGTCGTCGTGTTCTCCGACCAGACCCTCTCCTCGGTCCTCGAGGCCACCCGCGTGCGCACCATCATCGGCCCCAACGAGGAGTGGTGGAACGACTTCCTCCGCTACTACTACCTGATGGTGCAGACCGTCGACGGGTCGCTGGCACGCCGCTTCGCGTTCCTCACGATGCTGCTGTGCCTGTTCACGTGCCTGCTGGTGCTGCTGCGCCGCCGGCGCATCCCGGGCGTCGCGGTGAGCCCGTCGTGGCGGCTCATCGGCATCGTCTTCGGCACGATCTTCTTCATGATGTTCAACCCCACGAAGTGGACCCACCACTTCGGGGCGTACGCGGGCATCGCCGGGTCTCTCGGCGCACTGACCGCGGTGGTCGTGTCCGCCAGCGCGCTGCGGTCGCGGCGCAACCGCACGATCTTCCTGGCCGGACTGCTGTTCGTGCTGGCCGTGTCGTTCGCGGGCATCAACGGCTGGTGGTACGTGTCGAGCTACGGCATCCCGTGGTTCGACAAGACGGTCTCGCTCAACGGCCGCCAGTCCAGCTCGCTGTTCCTGGTGCTGTTCGCGCTGTCCCTCGCGCTCGTCGCCTGGCAGTACCTGCGCGAGGGCTACGCGCCGCCGCCGGAGAAACCGACGTCGCCGAAGGGCCGGCGCATCCGCGCGTTCGCCGCGGCACCGCTGACGGTCGTCGCGGGCATCATGGTGCTGTTCGAGGTGCTGTCGCTGCTCAAGGGCGCGGTCTCGCAGTATCCGGCGTACTCGCTGGCGCGGTCCAACATCGGGGCGCTCGCCGGGCAGACGTGCGGTCTCGCCGACGACGTGCTCGTCGAGGTCGATCCCAACCAGGGCCGGCTCCAACCGATCATCGACCCGGCCAACCCGCCGCAGGACGGTGACGCGCTGGCCGGTGCCGCACCGCGCGGTTTCAGCCCCGACGGGATTCCGTCCGACCTGACCGCCGACTACGTCGAGGTCAAGCCGGGCCAGGGCAACACCGACAACCAGAGCGTCGGACCGACCTTCGAAACCGGAGCCGGTGGCGGCACCACCGGTGGATCGGGTGCGCGCACCGTCAACGGCAGCACCGCGAAGCTGCCGTTCGGGCTGGACCCGGCGGTCACCTCGGTGCTGGGCAGCTACCAGACCGGCATCCAGGAACCGGCGATGCTCACGTCGAGCTGGTACCAGCTGCCCGAGCGCAGCGACGACGCGCCGCTCATCGTGATCTCCGCGGCCGGCCGCATCTGGTCCGTCGACGACACCGGCGCCACCACCTACGGGCAGTCGATGCTGCTCGAGTACGGAACCCGGCAGCCGGACGGAACGGTCGAGGTCCAGGGCACCTACCTGCCGCGCGACATCGGCCCGGCCCCGACGTGGCGGAACCTGCGGGTGCCGCTCGCGGACCTGCCCGAGGACACGAACGTGGTGCGGATCGTCGCGAACGACCCGAACCTCACCGGTGACCAGTGGCTGGCGTTCACGCCGCCGCGCGTGCCGACGCTCGAGACCCTCAACTCGGTCGTCGGCTCCGAGCAGCCGGTGCTGCTGGACTGGGCCGTGGGCCTGCAGTTCCCGTGCCAGCGCCCGTTCGACCACCGCTACGGCATCGCCGAGATGCCGAACTACCGGATCCTGCCGGACCGTCCGCTGGCGGTGTCGTCGACCGACACGTGGCAGGCCGCCGAGTTCGGTGGCCCCCTCGGGTTCACCGAGGTGCTGGCCCGCCCCCAGCAGGTGCCGACCTACCTGAAGGACGACTGGGCCCGCGACTGGGGTTCGCTCGAGCGGTACACGCCGTTCTACCCCGAGGCGACCCCCGCCGAGGAGGCGACCACGGTGGTCACCCGCTCCGGCCTGTGGAATCCGGGCACCCTCCGCGTCTACGAGTGACATGACGAAAGTCGGCCCGTACGGAACTTCCGTACGGGCCGACTTTTTGTCTACGCGCTGAGTTCGAATCGCTCATGCTGTAGCGCAGGCGAATTCCGAATCCGTGAGCGCATCCACCGGTGGTGGAACCTTCCACGAAGGTTCCGCCACCGGGGAGCGTCAGAGCGGGAGGAGGTGGTGCTTGCGCGGGTTCTTGAAGACCTTCTTGTCGCGCAGCAGATTGAGCGCGCGACGGATCTCGAGGCGGGTCGTCGACGGCTCGATCACCGCATCGACATAGCCGCGCTCGGCCGCGATGTACGGCGTCGCCACGTGCTCGTTGTAGAAGTTGATGAGCTGCTGGCGCACGGCCGGAGCGTTGTCGCCGGCGGCCTCGATCTGACGGCGGCCGATCACCGCGACCGCGCTCTCCGCACCCATCACGGCGATGCGGGCCGTCGGCCACGCCAGGTTGATGTCCGCGCCGAGCTGCTTCGAACCCATCACCGCGTAACCACCGCCGTACGACTTGCGTACGACCACGGTCACCTTGGGCACCGACGCCTCGACGTACGAGAACAGGAAGCGACCGCCGCGCTTGATGACGCCGATCTTCTCCTGCTCGACACCCGGCAGGAAGCCGGGGGTGTCGACGACGAACACGAGTGGAATGTCGTAGGCGTCGCAGACCCGCACGAAGTGCGCCGCCTTGTCGGCGGCCGCCGCGTCGAGCGCACCGGACAGGAACATCGGCTGGTTCGCGACGACACCGACGGGACGTCCGTCGACGCGCGCGTAGCCGGTGATGATGTTCGGCGCGACCTGGGACCGGATCTCGAAGAATTCGCCGTCGTCGAAGATCTTCAGCAGGACGTCGTGCATGTCGTAGCCGGCGTTGTCGGCGTCGGGCATGAAGGTGTCGAGTTCGAGATCGTCCGGGGTGATCTCCGGTTCGAGGCCCGGGTTGATGACCGGCGGCTTCTCCTGCGCGTTCGACGGCATGTAGCTCAGGTACTGCCGCACCCATTCGAACGCCGCCTTCTCGTCGGGGGCGATGTGGTGCACGTTGCCGTATTCGGCCTGCTTGCGGGCACTGCCGAGCTCTTCGAGGCTGACGTCTTCACCGGTGACGGCCTTGATGACGTCGGGACCGGTGACGAACATGTACGCGTCCTCGGTCGCCACGACGACGTCGGTGTTGATCGGCGCGTACACCGCACCACCGGCGCACTTGCCGACGATGACCGAGATCTGCGGGACCAGCCCGGACAGCGGTTCGCTGCGCTTGCCGATCTCCCCGTACCACGCGAGGGAGGTCACCGCGTCCTGGACGCGGGCTCCACCGGAGTCGTTGATGCCGACGACCGGGCAGCCGACCTTCAAGGCGTGCTCGAGTACAGCCGACACCTTGCGGCCGAACATCTCACCGACACTGCCACCCAGGACGGTCTGGTCGTGGGAGAACACAGCGACGGGCCGCCCGTCGACGGTCCCGTGCCCGACGACGACGGCGTCGCCGTAGAACGCGTCCGGGTTCCCGGGCGTGCGCATGAGCGCACCGATCTCGATGAAGCTGCCCCTGTCGAGCAGCATGTCGATGCGTTCCCGTGCGCTCGGGATGCCCTTCTTCGCGCGCTTCGCAATCGCGGCTTCGCCCGCAGGCTCCTTCGCGATTTCGAGTTTTTTGCGCAGGTCGGCCAGCTTTTCTGCCGTGGTGCTCACTACTCGTTCAGCTCCTCGTGGCCGCGATCTCGGCCAGCTTCCGGGTCAGGTCGGCCCCCACCTTCGCGATGTACGGTTCATCCACGATCTGCAGGTGGTCACCACCGACGTGGATCACCTCCAGATTGCGGACGACCTCGCCCCACCCCCCGTCGGGCTGCCGGGTTCCGAACGCCGGCTCGAGGTCTATCGCGTCATCGTGATACTTGTCGGCCATGTACAGCACCACGGTCCCGTCGTAGGGCTCGAGCTTCGCGGTCTGGATGGCACGGTTGTCGAGCCAGGACGTGCGCTGATGTTCGATGATGCCGCCCGGAATCTTCGCGCCGCTGAGCTTGAGCAGGTCCATGAGGATGCGGACCTGGCCCTCGTCGTCGGCCTGGGCGAGCTGCTCGTACGGCAGCGGCGCATCGACCCCGTAGGTCTTCTTCGCGAACTTCGCGTACCGCTGCCAGCGCTTGGTGATCTCTTCCGGCGTGTCCTCGACCTTCTCACCGGCCATGACGGTGTCGATGAGGCCGACGTACCGCACGTCCTTGCCCTCGGCGCGGAGCATCCGCGCGACCGCGTAGGCGAGCACGCCACCGAGGGACCAGCCGTACAGTACGTACGGGCCGTCGCCCTGGATCTCCTTGATCAACGGCAGGTACTCGGCGGCACGCTGCTCGATCGGGCCTTCGGTCCGCTCGAACCCGTACATCGGGGTGTCGGCGGGCAGACGCTTGAGCAGCGGCTCGTAGGCCACGGTGGATCCGCCTGCGGGGTGGAACACGAACACCGGCACGGCGTCGGAACCCTCGGGGCGGGCACGCAGCGTACGGACCAGGCCGTCGATGCGGTCGGCGGATTCGAGGTGCTGGCGCACGGTCTCGGCGAGCTGCTCGATGGTTTCGGCGTCGAGCACGTCGTCGACGGTGATCTCACCGTTGGACCGCTCGGTCAGGCGCGCGGCGAGCCGCTCGGCGGTCTCGTCGTCGAGGATCGGCAGCGTGTCGAAGATGCCCTTGGCCGATTCGCCGGTGATCACCGCCCAGGACGCGAACGTCAGACGCTCGGCGGCGTCGCGCGGCGGCACGTGCTGACCGGACGCCTCCGCAACCGCCTGCTGATCGGTGATGTCGGTCTGTGAAGTCTCGGCCTGCGCCTTCGTAGCCTCGGCTTCGGCCTCCGCGAGGATCGCTTCGGCCTCGGCAATGACGGTGGTGTCCTCGACCGGCGGCACCGTGACCGCGTTCGCGGCGTCTTCGGCTTCCTCCGCAGCCCGTTCGGCGGCCTTCTCGGCGGCCTGCTGCGCGGCGAGCGCGGCGACCTCCTCGCGGTTATCGACCGCGTACCGCAGGTACTTGGCGACGTCGCGCAGGCTCGCGTCCTTGACCGCGGACAGCTGCAGCTGCGGAATGTCGAACTCGTACTCGACGCGGTTCTTGATGCGGACCGCCATCAGCGAGTCCAGGCCCAGGTCGATGAGCGGGATCTCGACCGGCAGATCCTCCGGGGAGTAGCCCATCGACTCGGCGACGATCACCGCGAGCCGGTCCTCGAGGCTCTCCGAACCTTCCGGATCCCACCTGTCGCCGAAGGATTCGACGACCTCGGGCAGTTCCTCGACGGTGTCGGCCGCACGTTCGACGGGCGCGACGACCGGTTCCGGCAGCACCTCGCCGGAGGACACGACGGCCTCGTGGACGAGTGTGAACCCGGACGCGTCCTTCGCGTGGACCTGCAGGGAGGCGCCACCGGGATGTGGGGTGAGGGTCGTGGTGAGCGTGCCGGAGGCCGGGACCGGCGCGTGCGGAACGCTCGCGACGAGCGTGACGTCGGCGTACACCTGCGCGGCCGCGGCGGTCGCGAGGGCCGCGGGATCGGTGACGGCGGAGGCCTGCACCTCCCACGCGAAGCGGCCGTCGGGCAGGGCGACGCGGGCGCCGGGGACCCGGCCGTTGCCGCCGGAACCGATGCGCGTCTTCAACCAGAACTCCTTGCGCAGGAACGCGGTCCGCGGCAGGTCCGCGTACTCGCCGTCCGGCAGCAGGCTGCGCAGATCCACCGCGTGCCCGTACGTGTAGAGCTGCGCGAGCGCGGTGAGCACGCCGAGCGACTCGTCTTCCTTGCGCTTGAGCGTCTGGATGAACTTGCCGTCCTGCACGCCCGCGTCGAACGCGGTGGCGGCGACGGACATGAGGGTCGCGGGGTTGGCGTTGAGCTCGACGAACGTGGTGTACCCGTCGGCCAGCGCCTGCCGCACGGCCTGCGTGAAGTACACGCTGTGCCGTAGGCCCTTGGTCCAGTACTCGACCGGGTGGATGCCCTCGTGGCCCGCGCGGTACAGGGTCTCCTGATCGACGGACGAGTACACGTCCACCTTCAGGCGGTGCGGTTCGATGCCGGCGAGTTCGGCGGCGAGCTCACCGAGCAGCGGATCGACCTGCGAGGTGTGGCTCGCGCCCTTGGTCTGCAGGACGCGCGCGAACTTCTCCTCGGACTCGGCCCGCGCGACGATCGCGTTGACCTCGTCCTGCGGTCCGCCGATGACGGTGTGCGTGGGCGCCGCGTAGACGCAGACCTCGAGATGCGGGAAGTCCGTGAGCACCGCGGAGATCTCGTCGGCGCTGTATTCGACGAGCGCCATGAGACGGATGGCGTCGCCCTCGAGGCCGGCCTCGGCCTCGCCCATCAGCCGCGAGCGCGCGCAGATGACTCGGACGGCGTCCTCGAGCGACAGGCCACCGGAGATGTAGGCACCGGCCGCCTCACCCATCGAGTGCCCGATGATCGCGGCGGGCTCGGCACCGTGGTGGCGCAGCAGCGCGGCCAGGCCGATCTGGATGGTGAAGATGCCGACCTGGGCGGTCTCGACGTCGTAGTCCTGCGCGTCGTCGAGGAACTTCTCCTTCATGGAGTAGCCCGACTCGTCGTAGATCAGTTCGTCGACCTCGTCGACCGCGGCGGCGAACACCGGGTTCTCGAGGTAGAGCTGCTTGGCCATCTTGCGGTGCTGGGCACCGAAGCCCGACAGCACCCAGACGGGGCCCTTGGTGTCGGGGGTGTCCGAGCTGAAGACGCCCTGGGCGGGCTTGCCGGCCGCGACCGCGCGCAGTCCGGCGATGGCCTCGGCGCGGTCCTTGGCGATGACCACGGCACGCGAGCGGCCGTGGTTGCGGCGAGAGAGGGTACGTGCGACGTCGGCGAGCGGCGTGGTGCTGCCGACCTCGGTCTCGAGC
>NZ_JBMBTE010000137.1:0-12613 GCF_048897285.1 Rhodococcus sp. O3 | reverse complement strand
CCGTTCGCGGCATTCCCCGTCCTCGGGGCGGTGTGGTCGATCCCGGCGGATCCGAAGTTGATCGTCGGTGCTCTGGTGGCGACCGGGGCGGTGTGCGCGTGGCAGGTGCGGTGAGCTGCATCCGGGTGAGCTGCAAGGGGCAGCCCACCGGTCTCAATCCACGAGGCCGAGCGAGTGCAGGTGCTCGAACACGAGCATCGAACCCGGCGCGACCTCGGGCTGGGCTGCGTATTCGGAGACGGTGAACCAGCCGAGCTCGGCGATCTCCCCGGCCGGATACGGCTCGCCGATCGGATCGGCGCGGAAGCACGTCATGTGCAGGCGGGTGCCGGCCGGATGGCCGTACGCGACGGTCTCGAAGACCCCGACCTCGGTGACGTCGCGCAGACCGACGCCGAGCTCCTCCCGGATCTCCCGGTGCAGCGCCTGCTCGGCGTTCTCGCCGGATTCCAGCTTGCCGCCCGCCATGTAGAACACCGTCGCCCCAGCCGATCGGGTCTGCAACAAACGGCGGTCGCGGACGAGAGCGAGCGCGGCCGTGCGGATGAGGGAGCGGTCGGATGCGGCAGGCATGTTCGGCACCCTACGGACCACCGCCGAGAGTGGCGGGCGGACCCTCCGGTTCGCAACGATGCGAAGTTTCCCGTTAGGATGTGAACCAATCCGATTTGCCCTTTTGGCGAACGGCATGCGGTTCGGGGCGTCCCTAGTTTCGGCGGTGTGCCGCGCGCACAATGCGACCGTGTGCTCCGCACACACTCGCATTCCAGTTACACGCCGCCAGGCCCGACCCCGACGGAGTGCCTTTTGCTCGCCATACTCTTCGCCCACGCGGTGGCCGCACTACTTGCGCCGCCCCTGGTCAGAGTCATGGGGAGAAACGCCTTCATACCGTTGTCCCTGGTTCCTCTCGCCGGTCTCGGCTGGGTGATCGCGAACTGGGGAACCGAACAGACCCTGCACATCACCTGGGCCACGACGGTGTCGATGAACATCGACATGCGGTTCGACGCGCTCGCCTCGATCATGTCGGTGCTGGTTCTGGGTATCGGCGCGCTGATCCTGCTGTACTGCGCCCGCTACTTCACCGACGACGAACCACGCCTCGGTATCTTCGCCGCCGAGATGGTGGCCTTCGCCGGCGCCATGTTCGGGCTCGTCACCAGCGACAACATGCTGGTCCTCTACACCTTCTGGGAACTGACCACGGTCCTGTCGTTCCTGCTCGTCGGGCACTACGCGGAACGCGCGTCGAGCCGGCGCGCAGCGACGCAGGCCCTGCTGGTGACGACCGCGGGTGGGCTCGCGATGCTCGTCGGCATCATCATCCTCGGGCAGCTGGCCGGCAGCTACAACCTGTCCGCGGTGATCGAGGCCGCCCCGCACGGCTGGCTCGCCGGGGTCGGTCTGGTGCTGGTGCTCATCGGTGCCCTGTCGAAGTCCGCGGTCGTCCCGCTGCATTTCTGGTTGCCCGGAGCGATGGCCGCACCGACACCGGTGTCCGGTTATCTGCACGCCGCGGCGATGGTCAAAGCCGGTATCTACCTGGTCGCCCGCCTCGCGCCGGCGTTCGCCGATGCAGCGCCGTGGCGGCCGATCGTCATCACGCTGGGTCTGGCCTCGATGTTGCTGGCCGGGTGGCGTGCGTTCCGCGCGTTCGACCTGAAGCTGATCCTCGCTTTCGGCACCGTCAGCCAGCTCGGGTTCCTCACGATGCTCGTCGGAATCGGCACCCGCGAGGCCGCTCTGGCCGGCATGACGATGGTCGTTGCCCACGCGATGTTCAAGGCGTGCCTGTTCATGGTGGTCGGGATCATCGACCATTCGACCGGCACCCGCGACATTCGCAAGCTTGCGCATCTGGGCAAGCAGACCCCGTTCCTGGCGGTCGTGGCGATCCTCGCCGCGATGAGCATGGCCGGACTACCGCCGTTCCTCGGTTTCGTCGGCAAGGAAACCGCATTCGAATCGGCACTGGTCGCGGACGTGTTGCCGACGTGGGCGCGGATCGCGACCACCGCCACGATGGTGATCGGCTCGATCCTGACGCTGGCCTACAGCATCCGGTTCATCTGGGGTGCGTTCGGCCGGAAGCAACTCAAGCGCCCCAGCCCCGCCGTCCAGAGATTCCACGCCCCGGGCCCGCTGCTGCTGTCGGCTCCGACCGTGCTGGCCGCCGGCGGTCTGGCCGGCGGACTCGCCGCGCCGTGGATCGACTCGCTGCTCAGCCCGTACGCCGACACCCTTCCTGCGAGCCTCGCCTACCCGTATCACCTGGCCCTGTGGCACGGGCTCAATCTGCCGCTGGGTCTGACCGGCATCGTCGTCGTCGGCGGTGTCGCGATGTACCTGGCTCAGCGCACCGTCTCCCGACTGCGGTTCGAGCATCCCCCGCTCGGCAACGCCGACCGCATCTACGACGCGACGCTGCGCGGCATGGACAACCTGTCGATGCGCCTCACCGGTGTCACCCAGCGCGGTTCGCTGCCGCTGACGCAGGCGACGATCCTCGTCACCCTCGTGGTCCTGCCCTCGTCCCTGCTGCTGCTGTTCGGACTCGACTCCGCCCCCGGCACCCGCCTGTGGGACACCCCCTGGCAGGCGCCGGTGGTGCTGATCATCGCGGCCGGTGCCCTTGCCGCGACCGTGCTGCGCAACCGCCTCGCCGGTGTCCTGGTGGTCGGCATGACCGGATACGGTCTCGGCGTCCTGTTCGCGCTGCAGGGGGCCCCGGATCTCGCGCTCACCCAGTTCCTGGTGGAGACAGTGACCCTCGTCGTGTTCGTGCTCGTGCTGCGCAAACTCCCCGCCGAGGCCGACCCGGGCGCGGACGTCGGCAAACGCCTGCCGCGGGCGCTCCTCGGCATCGCCGTCGGCGTGGCCGTCACCGCGATCGGCGCGTACGCCGTCGCAGCCCGCAGTACCGAACCGGTCTCCCTGCTGCTCCCGGATGCGGCCTACAACATCGGCAACGGCAAGAACGTCGTCAACGTGCTGCTCGTCGACATCCGCGCCTGGGACACGATGGGCGAGATCTCGGTGCTGCTGGTCGCCGCAACCGGTGTCGCGAGCCTGGTGTTCCGCACCCGCCGGTTCGGGACGGCCCCGCGCGTCGCCGACGCACCGGCCGCGCAGCTCGACGCCGCGAACGCCAGTACCGAGACGACGTGGCTGCTCGGCGGCGACTTCATCGATCCGCGGCATCGTTCGCTGATCCTGGAGGTGACCACCCGGCTGGTGTTCCCGACGATGATGATGCTGTCGGTCTACTTCTTCTTCTCCGGGCACAACGCCCCCGGCGGCGGCTTCGCGGGCGGCCTGGTCGCCGGCCTGGCCCTGGTGCTGCGGTATCTCGCCGGTGGGCGGTACGAACTCGGTGAAGCCGTACCCGTCGACGCCGGCAAGATCCTGGGTCTGGGCCTGACGTTCTCGGCGGGTACCGCGCTCGCGTCGCTGTTCCTGGGGGCGCCCGCCCTGTCCTCCGCGACGATCGAGGTGACGTTGCCGCTGCTCGGACACATCAAGCTGGTCACCGCCATGTTCTTCGACCTCGGCGTGTATCTCATCGTGGTGGGTCTGATCCTCGACGTGCTGCGCAGCCTCGGCGCACGCCTCGACGCCGAGACGATCGGAGGTCCCCGATGAACAGCGCGAATCTGGCTCTCCTCGCGGCGGTCGGGATACTCACGGCCAGCGGTGTCTACATGCTGCTCGAACGCAGCATCATCAAGATGCTGCTCGGCCTGCTACTGGTCGGCAACGGCATCAACCTGCTGATCCTGACGCTCGGCGGCCCCGCCGGCAGCGCACCGATCGTCGGCAACAACAACGACCTGCACGAGAGCATGGCCGATCCGCTTGCGCAGGCGATGATCCTCACCGCCATCGTCATCACGATGGGCGTCGCGGCCTTCGTGCTGGCCCTGACGTACCGGTCGTACACGATCCGGGCACGCGACGAAGTCGAGAACGACCCCGAGGACACCATGGTGTCGCAGCGCCGCACCCCCGCGGACGCGCCGTACCGCGACCGGTCCGACGACCCGCTCACCGGCGAACCCAGCAAGAGTGGCGACGCCTTCGACGCCCAGGGAAATCCGATCCCCCTCGAGGCACTCACCAACATCGAGGACCTCGAAGCCTACGAGGACCTGCACGACGGCGACTTCGACGACCCGACCGACTCGGCGTATGCAGACCAGTCGGCATACGCCGGCGAATCGACACACGGCGGTGCCTCGGCGCACGGCGAGGGCTCCGGCGATGCCGATCCCGGGAAGGGAGTCCGCCGATGACGTTGTCCGCGGCCGCATTGATCCCACTGCCCGTTCTCATCCCGCTGCTCGCTGCGGCGACCACCCTGATCCTCGGCCGCCGGCCCCGCGCACAGCGGTACGTGACCGTTGCGGCGCTGACCGGGTCGCTGCTCGTGACCGGACTGCTGCTGTTCCTCGCCGACCGCGACGGCATCGCGGTTCTCCAGATCGGCGGCTGGGAAGCACCGATGGGCATCTCGCTGGTGGTGGACCGCCTGGCAGCGTTGATGCTGGTGGTCTCCGGCATCGTGCTGCTCGCCGTCATGCTGTTCGCCGTCGGCCAGGGCATCCACGACGGCAACGAACAGCAACCGGTGTCGATCTTCCTGCCCACCTACCTCGCGCTGACGGCGGGCGTGAACATCGCGTTCCTCGCCGGCGACCTGTTCAACCTGTTCGTCGGTTTCGAGGTGCTGCTCGCCGCGTCGTTCGTGCTGCTGACGTTGGGAGCGAGCGCGGATCGTGTCCGTGCCGGCGTCTCGTACGTCATGGTGTCGATGGTGTCGTCGCTGATCTTCCTGGTCGGCATGGCCTTCGCGTACGCCGCGACGGGCACCCTGAACCTGGCGCACATGGCCCTGCGACTCGACGACGTGCCGTCCGGTACCCGCGCCGCGATCTTCGGGGTGCTGCTCGTCGCGTTCGGCATCAAAGCTGCGGTGTTCCCGCTGTCGGCGTGGCTGCCGGACTCCTACCCGACCGCGCCCGCCCCCGTCACCGCCGTGTTCGCAGGCCTGCTCACGAAGGTCGGTGTGTACGCCATCATCCGCGCCCACACGCTGCTGTTCCCCGGCGGTGAACTCGACAACGTGCTGCTGATCGCGGGTCTGCTGACGATGCTCATCGGCATCCTCGGCGCCATCGCACAGAACGACATCAAGCGTCTGCTGTCGTTCACGCTCGTCAGCCACATCGGATACATGGTCTTCGGTGTGGGGCTGTCGACGGAGATGGGCATGACCGGCGCGGTGTACTACGTGGCGCACCACATCCTCGTGCAGACCACCCTGTTCCTCGTGGTCGGTCTGATCGAGCGGCAGGCCGGTTCGGCGTCGCTGCGACGACTCGGTGGCCTGGCCCTGGCCAGCCCCCTGCTGGCAATCCTGTTCCTGATTCCCGGCCTGAATCTCGGCGGGATCCCCCCGTTCTCCGGGTTCATCGGCAAGATCGCGTTGCTGCAGGCCGGTGCCGAGGACGGCTCTGCGCTGGCGTGGGTGCTGGTGGCGGGCGGTACCGTCACGAGCCTGCTGACGCTGTACGTCATCGCCCGCGTCTGGTCGAAGGCGTTCTGGCGGGCCCGCGCCGACGCCCCCGAAGGGGACCTCGCCGATGTCGCGCCGTCGGCGCTGATCGACGAATCCGCCGAGGACATCGCGTTCGACGAACGCGCCGACGTCGGCAAGATGCCGCTCGCGATGCTCGTCCCGACTGCCGGCCTGGTCGCGGTCGGACTGGCGCTGACGGTGTTCGCCGGACCACTGCTCGACATCAGCGAACGGGCCGCCGTGAACCTGATGGATCGCTCCGTGTACATCGAGGCCGTACTGGGAGGCCCGCGATGACGATGAAACGATCGAACGTCCTGCGCTTGTTCGTGCTGGGCTGGATGACGCTCGTCTGGGTGCTGCTGTGGGGCAACTTCAGCGTGGCGAACGTGCTCGGCGGCGCCGTGATCGCGGTCGTCGTCTCGGTGGTGCTGCCGCTGCCGCGGGTGCCCGTCGAAGGCCGCGTGCATCTGGGATCGGCCGCCTACCTCGCGGCGGTGATCTTCGTCGAATCGATCCGGTCGACGATCGCGGTCGCGTGGCTCGCGATCCGGCCGTCCCCGCCCCCGGTGACGGGGGTGCTGCGCTGCCGGCTGACCATCAAGTCCGACCTGGTGCTCACGCTGTGGACGGACATCATGAACAACATTCCGGGCACGATGGTCCTCGAGATCGATCAGGTCCGCCGGATCATGTACGTGCACGTTCTGGACGTGAGCACCGACAAGGCGGTCGCCGACTTCTACCGGTCGGCGCGGCGCATCGAACGGCTGCTCATCCACACGTTCGAGCGGGACGTCGACTGGCAGCCCAGCGCCTGGAAGAGTTCCTCGGAGGGAAGGTCATGACGACGATACTGACCGTCAGCGGGGTTCTGCTGCTGATCTCCGCACTGCTGATCACCCTTCGGGTACTGGCCGGCCCGACGTCCCTGGACCGCCTGGTGGCGGTGGACGCGATCCTCGCCATCGCGATGTGCGGACTGGCCCTGTGGGCCGTGTACAGCCGGGACACGACGATCGCACCGGCGATCGTGGCGCTCGCGCTGGTCGGGTTCCTCGGTTCGGTCTCGGTCGCCCGCTTCCGGGTGCGTGACGACCGATGAACACAGCGCTCGAGATCGTCGGCCACGTCCTGATCCTCATCGGTTCGGTCATCTCACTGACCGCCGCGGTCGGCATCCTCCGCTTCCGCGACACCCTCTCCCGCATGCACCCGGCGACGAAACCGCAGGTGATCGGGTTGCTGTTCGTGCTGGGCGGCGCGATGCTGATCCTGCGCGGCAACATCGACATCTGGATGCTGGCGCTGGCCGGCATGTTCATGGTGCTCACCGCGCCGGTCATCGCGCATCGCGTCGGCCGGGTCGCCTATCGCGAGCAGCTGGGCCGCGACGGGCTGATCGACTCCGACGACGGGGTCTGGCCGAACGAATCCTGAACGGGGAACGTCGCGCGGAAGGCGACGATCATCGCAACGAGTGAGGCGAGCAGCACCGGCCCGGCGATCAGCGCGTGCCCGGCCATGACGTCGGGCAGGTACCGGTAGGCGGCTAGTTGCGCGACGATGAGCATCGTGCCGCCGGCGACGAGCCGGATCCGGAACGATCCCCACCCGCGGTCCGGGTCGCGCAGCGCCGATTCGAGGGTCAGGCACAGCACCGCGCCGGTGACCAGGTCGACGCCGTAGTGGTAGCCGAAGCCGAGGGTCGCGGCGAGGGTGCACGCCAGCCAGGCCGCGCCCACCCACCGCAACCATCTCGGGCCGCTGCGCGAATGCAGGAACAGGGCCGTCGCCCACGCGGTGTGCAGGCTCGGCATGCAGTTGCGGGGCGTTTCGTCGTCGAACGGGATCGGCGCGGGCTGCATGTTCAGCGGTGCCCACGTCGGCCAGGCGTCGGCGACCTGCCAGCCGCTGCCGCTGTCGCCGAACGCGAAAACCGGTCCGACCACGGGAAACAGCACATAGCACAGCGGCCCGATCAGGCCGATCAGCAGGAACGTGCGCACGAGGTGGTGCGCCGGCCACGGGCGGCCGCCCCCGACGTTCCGCAATTGGTGGACGGCGACGACGATCGCAGCGACGGGCAGTTCGATGTACACCCAGTGCAGCACCGCGTACGCGCCGCCACCGAGCTCGTTCAGAATCTGCCCGGCCAGCCACGACGGGTTGCCGAGCGCATGGTCGGCAAGCTGGACGTACTCGTCGAGCACCTCGGGGCCGGCGAGCACCGTGAGTTCGAGCCACGCGTCCCCGATCTTCACCGACAGCACCAGCAGCACCCCGAGCCCGATCCCGCGAAGCGCACCGCGCCGGGTCTCGCCGCTCATCGTGGACGCCGCGTAGAGCGCCAGCAGTGCGAGCACGACCGTCGGCCCGTTGCCGACCGTGATCGGCCCGTCCGTCAGGACTCGTCCGGCGAGGAATGCCCCGTCGATCAGGACCGCAGCGCCGATCGCCAGCCAGCGATCGCGCACGGTCAGCCCGACCATCGCCAGAACCAGGCCCGCCCACGGCACCGACGCGGACTTCGGAACTCCGACCACGTCACCGACCAGTCCCGGCAGCGGGCCGGGGAATCCGGCCTGCCGCGCCAAGACCTCGGCGATCAGGATTCCGGCGACTGCACCGGTGAGCGCGAACGGCACGAACCAGTGGGCGCGGTGGCCCGGTTTCCGTTCGCCGGGTGGGGTTTCCGTGATCGACACCCGGTGAATGGTAAACGGGAGCCGACTGTGCTCCGAACCACCGTCTGTGTCAGTGACGCAGCTCATCCACGAGCAGATCGACGACCGCACAGAGATCGCCGCCGGTGGCCTCCGCGACACGACGTTGACGCTGGTAGGACGCGCCCTTGACGGGAATGTCGGCGACGCGCGCCAATTCGTCGGCGCAGCCCAGCCTCACCGCGGTCGGGGTCAGTTGTTCGAGCAGATCGTGCAGATCGTCGGTGACGAGTCTCTCGTGGCAGACCGGGTCGAGGATCACCTCGGCCTCGAGCCCGTACCGTGCGGCCCGCCACTTGTTCTCCTTGACGTGCCACGGCTGGAGCGTCGGCAGTTCCTCGCCGCGTTCGAGGCATTCGTCGAAGTACACGACGAGGGAGTGGACCAGCGCCACCAATGCGGCCAGCTCGGCGCGGTTCGTGATGCCGTCGAACACGCGAACCTCGAGGGTCCCCCACTTCGGTGAGGGCCGGATGTCCCAGTGCATGCCGCCCGGCTTGCTGATGACACCGGACTTGAGCTGGTCCTCGATGAACGACTCGTACTGTGCCCAGTTCGCGAAGTGGTAGGGCAGTCCCGCGGTGGGCAACTGCTGGAACATCAGCGCCCGGTTGCTCGCGTATCCGGTGTCGAGTCCGGCCCAGATCGGCGACGACGCGGACAACGCCAGCAGGTGCGGGTACTTCACGAGCATCGCGTTGAGAATCGGGACGACCTTTTCCGCCGACGAGATACCGACGTGGACGTGCACACCCCAGATGAGCATCTGGCGTCCCCACCAGCGGGTGCGATCGATCATCTCGTCGTAGTCCGGCGAGCGGGTCACCACCTGGTCGGACCACTGGGCGAAGGGGTGCGTGCCCGCGCACATCAGGTCGACCCCCAGCGGGTCCGCAGCGGCCCGGAGCAGATCGAGCGACTCGGACAGATCGTCGACGGCCTCGGCGACGGTGTCGTGCACGTCCGTCACCAGCTCGACGGTATTGCGCAGGAACTCCTTCGTCAGCCGGGGAGTGTGCCCGGCTTCGGCCTCGACCGCGTCGAAGACGACCGCAGCGGTGTTCGACAGATCCCGCGTCGACTTGTCGACCAGCGCGATCTCCCATTCCACACCGAGCGTGGGACGCGGCGAACCGGGGAACTCGACAGACACACCCAAATCCAACCACAGCGCCCCCGCGACCGAGAGCCGGTCGCAGGGGCGCTGTGAGGGGTTTTGCTGTGAATCCCGTTACGCGGAGGCCGATCAGCCGATCACGCCGCACGCGAGACGCGCGCCGCCTGCGGTTTCCTCGTGCACGACGACGGACGTGCCCTCCGGACCCTGAAGATCCTCGATCGTGAAGGCCGTGGTGGTGATGGTGGCCGTGGCGGTGCCGTCTTCGGTGACGACGAACGCGCCGAGGTCGCCGCTCTCCGGAACGGCGGTGTGGCCGGGCGCCTGCAGGTGCCCACCGGCGGAGAGGAAGTTGCCGGGCTCGCCGCCGGTCGGGGCGGTGGAGTTGGGCTCGCACTTGCCGATGGCGTGCACGTGCACACCGCGGTAGCCGGCGGGAAGACCCTCGAGCTCGAGCGTCACCTCGACGCCGTCGCCGTGGCCGGCGAACTCGATGGTGCCCGCATCCTCGCCCGTGGGGGTCTTCAGCGTCGCGGTCAGCGACTCGGTCCCGGCGGCGGCCTCACCACTGGTGGCGGTGCCGTGGGTTTCGCCGTGGGCACCGGCTTCGGGTGCCGGCGAACCGGTCCACACCGGCGGGGTGGTGCCGACGACGTCGGACGGTTCCTGGCTGTTGCTGCAGGCGGTCAGGCCCACCGCGGCGATCGCGACGATCGGGGCGAGCGCACGCCAGGACATGCGACGGGTGGAACTCGAGGCCATCAAACCGCTCCTTCGGAATGCCGGAAAGTCACTCGATCATAACCGGGCCCGAATCGCCCTCATTGCGAGGTCACGATGACGATGACACCGGGCGACGAGTCCGCAATTCCCTCGAATCGCGGCTGCGCGGTCACGCCCAGCGCTTCGGCCACGGCTTCGGCGGTCTCGCGTTCGCCGGCACCGGTCCCGTAGTACACGGAAGTGGTGGCGATCAGCCCGTCGCTGTAGTTGCCGGTCTCACTGATGACGAACCCGTCGTCCTCGAGAAGGCTCGCGGTCTGCGCGGCAAGACCCGCGATCTCGCTGTTGTTGAACACCCGCACCGGGGTGGCCGACTCGGGCGCGAGCCCGATCAGCGACGACGCGCTCGTCGTCGCGGGCGTCGTGGTCGTCGCCCGCGCAGCGGTCGTCGTCGGAGCAGCGACGGTCGTGGTGGGGGCAGCCGCCCTGGCCGGAGGCACGGTGGTCGACGTCGCAGGGGCCGCGGCCGGTTCGGTCGCCGGCGGCGCGCTCTCCGAATCGGAGCCGCCCAGGGACGCCAGGCCGATGCCTCCGAACAGGATGGCCAGCGAGATCAGCACCATCGCGAGTGCCCGCAGCGGTGGTCCCGAGGGCTCGGTGTTCGTACGCACGCCTTCGACCATAGTTGCCTCGTCGCTGTCCGCCCGCCGTCAGCGGGTGATCTCGAAGCCCAGCCGCCGCGCGGCCCGGGCCTTCTGACGGCTCGCCCTCAGGCGTCGCAGCCGCTTGACCAGCATCGGATCCGCGGCGAGCGCTTCCGGCCGGTCCACCAGCGCATTGAGCACCTGGTAGTACCGGGTCGCGGACAGCCCGAACAGTTCCTTGATCGCTTCTTCCTTGGCACCCGCGTACTTCCACCACTGGCGTTCGAACGCCAGGATGTCGTGTTCCCTTCGGGTCAGGCCGTGTTCCCCCACCTCGTCGGGGTTCGCGGGAGCTGGAACCTCGGTGGCGTCGCTGCTCTGCTGGGCCTCGTCCACGGACCGGTTCACATTGTGCGCCGCTGCGCCGTCCATCTCACTCCTCGCCTGCCTCGAATCACACCGATTGCACCTGTGTGTTTCCGACGCCAATTGAACCACGGGGCAGCGACAGGTACCGGCTCGTCGATCAGGCGAGTCCGGCGCACTATTCTGTTCGTCCATGGCCATCCTTCCCATCGTGATCACCGGCGACCCGGTTCTGCACAACCCCACCGAGCCGGTGACCGAGTCGCCCGCCGAACTCGCCCAGCTGATCGCGGACATGTACGAGACGATGGACGCGGCCAACGGAGTCGGCCTCGCCGCGAACCAGGTCGGGGTGGCCAAGCGTCTGTTCGTCTACGACTGCCCGGACCGCGACGAGAACGGCAACGTCGTCCGCCGCCGCGGCGCGGTGATCAATCCGGTCCTCGAGACCTCCGAGATCCCGGAGACCATGCCCGACCCGGACGAGGATCTCGAGGGCTGCCTGTCCGTTCCCGGAGAGAACTTCCCGACGGGTCGTGCCGAGTGGGCGAAGGTCACCGGCACCGACGCCGAGGGCAACCCGGTCGAGATCGAGGGCCGCGGCTTCTTCGCGCGCATGCTCCAGCACGAGGTCGGGCATCTCGACGGCTTCCTGTACATCGACGTCCTGATCGGCCGCAACGCGCGCGCGGCGAAGAAGACGATCAAGCGTGCCGGCTGGGGCGTGCCGGGACTCACGTGGCTGCCGGGGTCCGTCGAGGATCCGTTCGGCCACGACGACGAAGACGAAGACTGAGAACAAGGACCGACGACGCCGTAATGCCTTCCGATCCTGGCGAGCCTTCCGATCCTGCCGGCCCTACAGGTCCTTCCGGGCCATCGGAGCCGGCGGGCGGGATTCCGCTGGGTACCCGGGTCGTGCTGCGCTACCGCCTGCCCGCCGGCTACAGCCACCCGATGACCGATGTGATCGGCGAGCTCGTGGCGCTGGAACCCGCCGTCGTGGTGCGTACCGAGACGCGGCAGGTCGTGCAGGTCGCGCCGGACGCCGTGGTCGCGCTCAAGGCGCTGGCCGCGCGGCCGATCCGGACCCGCGAGATCCGCGCGCTCGAGGTCGCGGCCGTCGCGGCCTGGCCCGGACTCGAAATGGAATGGGTGGACGGCTGGCTGCTGCGGGCCGGCGCCGGATTCACCCGCCGGGCCAACTCGGCGATTCCGCTCGGTGATCCGGGTACCGTCGCCGATCCCGCCGACCCGGAAGTCCGCGCACGGCTCGCCGGCTGGTTCGCCGAGCGGGGGCTTCCGCTCCGTCTGCTGGTGCCCGATCGGCTCGCCCGGGTTCCCGCGGGGTGGTCCGCGAGCGAGGACGTGCAGGTCATGGCGGCAGATCTGGAGAACGTGCCGCTGCCGGAGGGGCCGACGCCGGTCGTCGTGACCGGGCGGCCGGACCCGGAGT
>NZ_JBMBTE010000136.1:0-12645 GCF_048897285.1 Rhodococcus sp. O3 | reverse complement strand
GACCGGCGGCACCACCGCCGCGCTCGCGGTCCCCGCGGTTCTGGCGGTCCGGAAGGTGCGACGCCTCGATGCGGTACCCATCCCGCCGGCTCCTCCGCGTCGGCGCGCGCTGCCACCGGACGGCTCCGTCGCACGCGCACCCATGGCGCGACTGGCCAGCAACGAGCAGAGCCTGGCGCATCTGCTCGGGGTCCTCGCGCGGTCCCAGGCGGTCGTTCCCGAGGATCTCGACGAGATCGGTGAGGCCGCCCGGTCGGCGTCGTCCGCGCTCGAGGCCGTCGCGGTCGACGTTGTCGCGCTCGAATCCGCAGCGCGCGGGAGTGCCGCCGCCGCGGCGCAGCTCGGCCCGGCACTCGCCGCGGCCGGTCACCGTCTCGAGACCGGTGTCGATCAGTTCGAAGAGCTCGTGGCGGCCGCCGCGCGGCTCGCCGGGGCACCCGAGGGCAGTCGGCCCATGGCCGTGCTCGAACAGCAGCGCGCCGAATTGATCTCCGCGTCCGATCGCCTCGAAGGCTGGGCGCAGTCGTGGCAGGACGTCGACCGGATCCAGCAGCGCTTCCGGTCCTAGAACCCTCTGAACAACTGCCGTGACCGGCAACCGGGGCCCTGCTCGTCGAACAGGACCCCGGCCGGGAGTTCGCACGCGCCGGAGTGAACGCGCTCGCGGCGACGCGGACGATCAGTGGCTCACCGCCGGTCGATGGTTCTGCCGGAGCTCGGTCTTGAGGATCTTGCCCGCCGCGGAGGTGGGCAGTGCGTCGGTGAAGTGCACCTCGCGGACCTTCTGATACGGCGCCACCTGCGCCGCCACGTGATCGAGCAACTCCTGGGCGGTGTCGGCGTCCGGGACCGTGCCCGCGGTCGGCACGACGTAGGCGACCGGGATCTCCCCGGCGTCTCCGGCCGGAACTCCGATCACCGCGGCCTGGGCGACGGACGGGTGGGTCGCGAGGATCTCCTCGAGCTGCCCGGGATAGACGTTGTAACCCTTGTAGATCAGCATGTCCTTCGCGCGGCCGACGATGAAGATGTTGCCGTCCTCGTCCCGGCGGGCGAGATCACCGGTGAGGAGCCACCCGTCCCGGAACTGCGCCGCGGTCAGCTCGGGATGCCCGAGATATCCGTCGGCGATCTGCGGGCCGCGCGCGTAGAGTTCACCGACTTCGCCGGTGGGGACGATCCTGTCGGGGGCCCCGGGGTCGCGGATCTCGATCTCGGTGTCGAAGACCGGGACCCCGACGGATCCGACGGGTGTGGGGTCCGCGGTGTCCAGGAGTCCGGAGCACAGACCCATGGTGGCCTCGGTGAGGCCGTAGGACTCCACGACGATCGCGCGGGGGAACGGACCGCGCAGTGCCTCCAGCGTGGAGGTGTCGATGGGTGCCGCGCCGGACGTCAGCGAACACACGGACGTGAACTCACGGTCGGCGAGTGCCGACGATGCGAGCAGGGCGTGGAAGAACGCGGGGGAGCCCGAGAGCTGCGTAGCGCGGTGTTCCTCGACGAGGTCGAGGAACCGCGCCGGGTCGAATCGGCCCATGATGACCGAGGTACCGCCGATGAGCACGTTCAGGTTCTGGGTGACCAGCCCCATCGCATGGAACAGCGGTGCGACGGTGACGGAACACGCCTGCCCGAGTGGCGACATGAATTCGGTCCGCGCGCCCGGGACCTCCTCGAGATACACCGCTCCGGCGTCGACGACGGGCACTGCGCCGGTACGCCACGTCGCCATCTGCAGGGCATTGGCGACGACGTTCCGGTGCAGGACACGGACGGCCTTCGACCGCCCGGTGGTGCCGCCGGTGAAGGACAGATGTGCCAGATCGTCCGGTGAGATCGGCTGTGCCGGTTCGGGTTCGAACGTCAGCAGCTGCTCGAGTGCGATGGCCGCCGGGGAGGATTCGGCGGGTGCTGCAGCTGTCGCCGGTACCGCGACGACCAGGCGCACGGTCGGAGCCGCTGCCGCCTCGATCAGCGGGGCCGTCGAGGCGTGCACGATCGCGGCGGTCGCCCCGACCTCGTCGAGCTGATCCCGGATCGCAGCAGGGGGAAGCGTCGGGTTGATCGGCGCGACGACGGCCCCGGCGAGCAGGGATCCGAAGTAGGTCACCGTGAACCATGCGGAATTGGGCTGGCACAGTGCGACGGCGTCGCCGCGTCGGATGCCGTGCTGCCGCAAGCCGTGGGCGACGCGCAGCGCGTGATCCTGCAGTTGGCCGAATGTCAGCGAGAGGTCGCCGTCGACGAGGGCCACCCGGTCGCGGTACCGCCGCGCCGCACCGGCGAGCACGGCATCGAGGCCGACGGACGGATAGGTCAGACCGTCGGGCATGCCGACGGGAAGTCGCAGAGCAGTCACGGATGTTCCTTAGTCCCGAGCGAAGTGCGGTGCGTTGTGACCGGCGTCATGAAAATGGCCGGATCGTTGCCGACGCTACCGTACAGACGTTCAGTGAGGAAGGTTCGATTTGCGGGAAATGTGCGTTCGCCCGGCGTCGATCTGTGGGACTTTGTCCCCTTGGCTGTACGATTGTTCAGTGTGAGCCGGATTCGCCGCCGACCGAACGGAGCCCGATGAGCGCGCAACCGCCGGGGCACGCCGCCATCCTCGACGCCGCTCGCGCGGAATTCGCCGAGCGGGGATACGCCGCCGCCACCATCCGGAACATCGCCCAGCGCGCCGGTTTGAGCCTCTCGGCGTTGTACTACTACTACCGGAGCAAGCAGGAGGTGCTCGTCGCGCTCCTCGAGGACGGGCTCGCCGCCTACACCGAGGCGTGCGACCGGGCCCTGGGGCAGGCCGGTCCCGGCGCCGCCGAGAGGCTCGACGCGCTGGTCGAGGCGACGGTGCGGTTCCGTGCCACCCATCCCGCGAAGAGCACTATCGGGCGGACCGAGCGGCGCAGCCTGGACCCGGAACATCAGCGGGCCTATCGCGACCACGAGGTGCGCGGCACCGAGAGGTTCCGGGCGATCATCGAACAGGGAATCTCCGACGGCGATTTCCGCACGCCGTTTCCCGACGAAGCACGCCGCACCATCATCGCGGCGTGCAACGCGATCGCCGAATGGTTCGACCCGGACGGAGGCGTATCTCTCGACGAGATCGTCGACCGGTACGTCGCGATCGCCTTCACCGTCGTCGAATACCGGCCGCGCCGGGCACACCGAAGTGACCGGCCGATCACGGGAGCGGGTTAGTCGTCCACGCCCCGCGCGGAGAGCGCTTCTCCCATAGCATCCGCGGACCGCAGGGCGCCCACGACGACCGGGACCACCAGGGCACGCAACGAGAAGCCCAGGCCGCGGGCCTTGCGGGCATCGCTCACCTGCGTCACCAGCTCACCGAGCAGGGGGATGCAACGAATGGTCATCACCAGCACGAGGCCGATCCGCTCCGGATTCACACCGACCCGGCGCAGCGGTCCCAGACCCGCAATGATCGCGTCGAGCATGTCCGTCACTCGGGTCGTGAGTGTCACCAGCGCCGCGAGCGCGACCGCGAGCAAAAGCGAACCGCACACCACCACCGCGCGCTCCCAGCCCGCCACCACGACCTGGAACACGCCGATGAACGCGAGCATCCACAGCAACGGACGCAACTGGACGACGGCGAGCCGGACCGGAATCCGTGCCAGGACGTAGAGCCCGGCCACGACGGCGGTGACGGGCAGCACCTGCCACGGCCGGTCGATCCACAGCGTCAGCGCGACGATCGCCGCTGCGGTGGCGACGAGCTTCGGGCCGGCCGGGAGACGGTGCAGCGGCGTGGCCGCCGGGTGGTAGAGGCCCAGCGTCGTCATGATGCGACCAGCGTCCGGTAGAAGTCGACGGCCGGGCCGGGCGCGTCGTCGGCGACGATCCGGCCGCCGTCGACGACGAGCACCCGATCGAAGTCGGCGAGCAGATCCAGCTGGTGGGTCACGACGATCAACTGCTGTTCGAGGTTCGCGAACGTCTGCGAGATCAGCCGCGTGTTGCGGAGGTCGAGCAGGGTGGTCGGCTCGTCCGCGACGAGGACCTGCGGGTCGGTGACCATGATCGCGGCCAGCGCCAGCATCTGCTTCTGGCCTCCCGACAGCAAGTGGCTGGGATGGTCGTGGTGCCCGCCGAGGCCGAAATCGCCGAGGACACGCCGAACCCGTTCGGCGCGTTCGGCTCTGCCGAGTCCGCTGCGGCGCAACGAGAAGTCCACGTCCTCGGCGACGGTCGGCATGACGATCTGGTGGTCGGGATCGGTGAACACGAATCCGACGCGCCGCCGCACCTCGCGTCCCTTGCGTGCGGTGTCCAGACCGTCGACGGTGACCGTGCCGGAGGTGGGAACGACGAGACCGTTGATCATGCGGGCCAGCGTCGATTTGCCGCTGCCGTTGGCCCCGACGATGCCGATCCGCCGTTCGGTGAGGGTCACGTCGATGCCGTCGAGCACGACCCGTTCGCCGTAGGCGTGCCGGACCGAATCGAAGCGGATCTCGCTCATCGGCGGTCGGTCAGTGGGCGAGGTCGCCGGCGGGCTTCGCCGCCACGCGCGACGCGATCAGACCGGGGTAGGCGCGGTGAACCTGGGCGGCAACCGCGGCTGCGACGACGGCCTTGAGCAGGTCGCCGGGCAGGAAGGTCACGTTGGCGCTCAGAGCGGCCCAGAAGGTCAGGTCGGTGCGCAGCAGCATTCCGGCGATGCCGAAGGCGTACAGCACCACGATCCCGCCCAGCACGTTGATCGCGACGCCGGGCACCACCCGATAGCGCGGCAGCATCCGCGCGGACAACCAGCCGATGACCGCGACGGCGGGAATCCAGCCGATCAGGAAGCCGGCGGTGGGGGAGGCCAGGGACGTGAGGGTCGTGCGACCGCCGGCGAGGACGGGCAGTGCGAGACCCAGCACGATGACCGTCGCGACGGACAGCACGCCCTTGCGGGCACCGAGCAGTGCGCCGGCGAGCATCACCCCGAGGGTTTGCAGCGTGATCGGCACGCCCGACGATCCGATGGTGATCTGCCCGGGAAGCCCGAGCGCGATGATCAGAGCGGCGAACACGGCGATCTGCGCCAGGTCGCGGGCGGGAATGCGACGGGTCGACGACACGATTTCTCAGCCTTCTTCACATGGGTGGGAACGCGTCGAGCCTATGTGCCTTGTGCGTGCTGTGCGTCACCACCCCGCTCCGGGCGTGACCCCGAAGTGGTGGCCGGCGCCTGGGGGATTCCCCCCATCTTTCCCTGATTTGTGGCCTGACCTGGTGTTTTTCCGGTCTCGGACTGTCAGGATCGTGGGTGTACGGCAGGCAGATATGCCAATCGAGTCAGGAGAAGGCGATGTTCTGGAAGATCGTGGGCGTGGTGGCGCTGGTGTGGATCGGGCTGGCGTTGTTCGGCGCCCTGTTCGAGCACTTGTTCGGGATTCTCGTGGTGAGTGCGATCATCTTCGGCGGATACCTGATCTACAAGGCGATCGCGGGTGACAAGCACGACGACATCATGAAGGTCTGATCCGCAACGGTCCTGTCGTCCGGGCGGCATCTGTCACCTGCGCAGCAACTGGGTGAGCAGGCGCCGCCCCTGCCCGAGCGAGACGTCGGGAAGGTAGGCACGGCCGACGGCGAGCCCGATCGCGGGCAGCGCGGCGGGATCCGGGAAGACCATGTACAGGGGCCGGTACTCGGGCCGGAACTTGGATTTGAACGCGAGCAGGGACCGGAACCCGTAGACCGGTTCGAGGGTGCGTCCGAGCATCTCGAGCAGCGCGTCGAGAGCCGTGCGGTCCACCGCGTCGGTGCGTCCGGCGGCAGCCAGGGGAGCGCCGGACAGGCTCAGGTACTCGAGGCCCTCCTCCTGGGCGGACAACGCGGCCGACGCGATGAGGAACTCCATCGACGGGCGGAAACCGTCGGAGCGACGGCGCATGAAGTCGAGGGTCAGCGCGACGACGGTGCCGTCGCGGTAGACCGGCATCCACGAAGTGATCGCGTGGACGTGCCGGTCGCCGTCGATCGCGAGCAGCAGCCGGACTTCGGGATCGCGGAGTTCCTCGAGACCGCCGAGTGTGAATCCCATCTCCGGCAGGCCCTTGTCGGCGACCCATTCCTCGGAGATCGCCACGATCTGCTCGACAACGGCCAGCGGGGCATCGTGCATGCTCGTCCATTCGGCGGTGACGCCGTCCTTGCGGGCCCGGTTGAGGGCGGTGCGCACGTCCTGGAACTTCTTGCCGGAGAAGGCCAGTCCTTCGAGTCGGATCACGGTTTCCTCGGCGACCTGCAGGCACGTCCAGCCGTGTTCACGGGCGACGGCCGCGGTGGGCTCGCCGACCGAGTACAGGCACGGTGTCCAGCCGTTCTCGGCGCAGTACACGGCGAACTCGTCGACGGCGGCGACGAGGGTGTCGCGGTCACCGATCGGGTCGCCGGTGGTGAGCGCGACACCGGAGTGCACCCGGTACGCGACGCCATGCCGGCCGTCGGAGGAGAACCAGTAGTGGTTGCCGGCCCAGGTGGTCATCCACGACAGGGACGATCCGCCGGGCGAGTGCAGCAGTTCGCGGACGCGCCGCTGCGCGTCGGCGTCGTAGCCGAGCGCCGGCATCTGGAAGCTGCGCAGCATCAGCCCGCAGAACACCGCCCACACCAGGACACCGACCCACTCGAACAACAGGGTCGCGGCGGACGTGAGCGGCAGTACGGGCGGTTCGAACAGCTGGAGGTAGACCGGCGGGACCAGTCGCCGCGGCATGTCCCGCAGCAGGGTCCACAATCCCGGATCGCGGTCGAAACCGTCGGAGAGCAGCGATCCGGCGCCGACGTAGACGAGTGTGGCGACCGCGAGAGCGCCGAGGGGGCCCAGCCACACCGGGGGATAGGTGCCCCGCGGGGCACGGACCCGGAACAGCCGTCGGCTCGCCAGCAGCAGCACGAGGATCGCGACGAGAGCGAGCAGCGGGGCCAGTTCCATGTACACCGAGCTGTGCCGATGCTGCCCGTACAGCAGCGACCTGGTCGCGTCTTGCTCGGTGGTCTCGGCGACGAGGCTCGCGGCGGCGATTCCGATCAGCGCGATGTGCGCCCACACCGACAGCAGCCACCCGGCGCGTCGTCCCCGGCGCAGCCCCTCCGCGGACACGAGCAGCACGATCGACGGCATCAGGTTCATCACGAGCGGTCCGAGCCCGGACAGCCGCAGCGCCTGCTGTCCCTTGCGGCATTCGTTGTGCAGCGCCGGGTCGGCGCAGACGTCCACCAGTTCGCGGGCCGAGTAGGGAACCTGGTCGAACAGCAGCCGCAGCGCGGAGAGCGGTCCGATCGCGTGCGGCGAGAACGCGGCCAGGACGGGGCCGAGCACGCTCGCGGCCACGACCAGTGCGATGAGCGTGCGCTGCTCCCGGACGGTGCCGCCGAGCGCCGGGCCCCGCGCGGAGCGTCCGCACAGCCACGGCCCCAGGATCACGCCCGCCGCGGCCGCGCACAGCCGCGTCACGTCCTGCAGGTGCCCGGCGAACAGCGCGGCTGTCACCAGGAACACCAGCACGAGCGTTCGGATCCGTCGCCGCCACAGGGTGTCCATCACCGCGGTCGACGCGAGCAACGTACCCAGGACCCAGGGCAGGGGATCCTCGATCACATGACCGTGCAGGTCGATGCCCCACGTGTTCGGGACGGTCGACGCGACCCACGCGATCAGCAGTGCCAGCGCCGAACCGATGCCCTGGGTCACGACCGCGGCGGCGGCGAACGGCACGCTGCCGATGCGATTCTCCGTCGGCACCGCCACCGCCAGGATCACGACGGTCACCAGCAGGTACTCGACGATGCCGGATGCGAACAGGCCCGAGGTCCACAGCACCCACACATGTCCGCTTCCGAAGCTCCCGACCCCCGACGACACCCATTGCGCGAGATCGGGGGACGGTCCGTGCCGGAGAGCGCCGGTCACGATCCCGAGCACCCACCACGCGGCCAGCAGGACGAGCGATACCGGTGCGCGGCGCAGTGCTGTCGCCGCGCGCCCGGCGGGCCCGTCGAGTACCCGCCGCGCGGTCACGAAATGAGACCCAGTCGCCGGCTCAGCCACGGCATCTCCTTCTCCAGTGCGGCGGACCACAGCGAAAAGGTGTGTCCCCCTGGCAGTTCCGTCAAGTGCACGTCCATACCGGCCGCGCGTGCCGCGGCGGTGAGCTGCTCGACACCCGCACGGTACTCGCGGTCGTCGAGACCCACGACGAACGCGCCCGCGCTGTCCGGATAGCGTTTGTGCGCAAGCAGATCCGCCGGATTGTTGCGCGCGAAGGCGGCGTCGTCGCCGCCGAACGCCTCCTGCACGGTGCGGGTGCGATCACCGAGGGTGGGCTCGGCCTGCCCGGAGATGTCGAGGAAGGTCGGGTACACGTCCGGCCGAACGGTCGCGAGTTGCAGCGCGCACGTACCGCCGTAGGACAACCCGCCGATCGCCCACGCCCGCGGATCCTCGTCGATCTGCAGGTTCTGCTTCACCCAGGTGGGTACGTCCACGGTCAGGTACGACGCGGCGTTGCCCAGCCGCGAGTCCATGCACAGCGGATTCGCGAACTGCCCGCCGGTGCCGTCCGCGACCACGACCACGGGAGCGAGTCCGTCGTGTTGCGCGGCGAACGCGTCCATCGTCTGTGTCAGCCTGCCCCCGACCAGCCAGTCGTCCGGGCTGCCGGGTTGCCCAGCCAGCAGGACCAGAACCGGAAGCTCGGGGCGAGGATCGGTGAAGTAGGCCGGGGGCAGGTAGATCCGCGCCTCCCGCGCGGGGAACCCGGAGGTCGCCGCGGGGATCGGCGTCCGGACGACCGCGCCCGACGATGGCATCTCCGCCGGCGGCGTCCACTGCGCCGACAGGGGTGTGCCGGTGACCGTCGTCGCGGTGCGCACCTGAGCGTCGGCGAGCGGAACGGTGCGGAATTCGGACATGCCGAGTGCGGATCGCACCGTCGGATAGGCGTCGAAGACGAGGTTGATGTGACCCGCCGCAGCCGCGACCACGGCGCTCGCCGCGACGACCAGCCCCACCGCGACCGGGACGCGAGGGCGGTCGCGGAGCCGGAACGGCCATCGGCCGATCAGCAGCACGACGGCCAGAACTCCGGTCGCGGCCCACCAGTACACGGCGAGCGGCAACGGATCCGGGAACGGTCGCCACACCTTCTCGATCAGCAGCGCCGCGAGTCCGAGCAGAACCAGCGTCACCGCGATCGCGCCGGGGATGCCGACGACGCCCCATCGCCGGCTCCGGCGCGCCACGAGCACCGCGATCCCGGCCACGGTCAGACACCAGAAGGTCACGGCGGCCGCGGTGGTGATCAGCTGTACGTCGAGCATCGCCTCGGCGATCCCGGACCAGGACATGATCATCAGTATGCGCGAGTGTCCCCGCACCGAACCGTCATCGCAGATAGTGGTCGTATGGAATCGGTACCGGAGGACTGGGAACGCGGACTGGTGATCGCGGCGCATCCCGACGACATCGAATACGGTGCGGCTGCGGCGGTCGCGCGATGGACCCGGCAGGGCAAGGACGTTCGCTACGTGCTGGCCACCAGCGGCGAAGCGGGCATCGCCGGCCTGCCTCCCGAGGAGTGCGGGCCGCTGCGCGAAGCGGAGGAACGGGAATCGGCGCGGATCGTCGGGGTCGAGCAGGTCGAGTTCCTCGGTCACCGCGACGGCACGCTCGTCGCCGGACCGGATCTGCGCCGCGACATCGCCGCCGCGATCCGGCGGCACCGCCCGCACATGGTGGTCACCGGCAATTTCGGGCTCACCTGGTTCCCGGGGATTCTCAACAGCGCCGACCATCGCGCGCTGGGACTCAGCGTGCTCGACGCGGTCTCCGACGCCGCCAACGAGTGGATCTTCCCGGAGCTGACCGAACAGGGACTCGAACCGTGGACCGGGGTGCGATGGGTTGCCGTCAACACCACGATGCCGACGCACGCGGTGGACGTCACCGACACGGTCGAGGTCGCGGTGGCCTCGCTCGCCGCGCACCGGCGTTACCTCGAGGCGCTGAGCGATGTGCCCGTCGAGGAGCAGGCGCAGGCTCAGGTGACGATGGCGTCGGGGCCGCTGCCGGGGTTCGACGCCGACCGCGCCGCCGGATTCGAGCTGTACATGTTCGGATAGGAACGACGGTTAGGGAACGAATACGCGGCCGGCGTCGGGCACGGCCTCGATGTCGACGGGCAGGGGTCCGACGCGCTCGCCGTCGGCGTAGGCGGTGATGCCGGGGCAGTCGAGCCGCACCGACCGCGCCCGGCACACCGTCACCTCGTCGAGGTCGACGTGGGTGCCGCGGTAGACCGTCGGGAACAGGCGCAGCAGCCGCGACCGGCTCGCCGAGGTCACCACGACCACGTCGAACAGGCCGTCGTCGAGCCGCGCGTTCGGTGCGATCCGCATCCCGCCGCCGTAGCTCGACGCGTTGCCCACCGACACCATCGTGGCTTCGGTGTCGAAAGTGTTGCCGTCCAAGGTGATTCGATAGGGGAGCAGTCTCAGGTTCGCGAGTTCGGCCACTGTCGCGGCGTTGTAGCGCAGGTGCCCGCGTGGCCACCGCATCCGATTCGCGCGGTCGGTGACCAGGGAATCGAAGCCGCTGGCGAGCACCGTGCCGAACCACATCGGCCGGAGCCCGACCGGCGTTGCACGCCCGAGATCGATCGTCCGGGTACGGCCGCCGACGATCACGTCTGCGGCCGCGACGGGATCGGTGGGGATGCCGAGCGCCCGCGCGTGGTCGTTGCCGGTGCCGGCCGGGACGATGCCGAGCGGAATTCCGGTGCCGGCCACCACCTGCCACGCCAGGAACACCAGGCCGTCGCCGCCGATCACCACCAGCGCGTCGGTGCCGTCCGCGACGGCCCGCGCCGCCAGTTCCGAGGATTCGGCCGGAGATTCGCCGGCGATCTCGGTGACGACGAACCCGCGCTCGCGCAGGCGGTGCAGGGCTGCGGCGCGGACGTGCGCGGACCGCCGGTCGCGGGCGGCCGGGTTCGTGAGTGCGGTGACGGTGCCGGTCACCCGATCAGCTTCCCAGGATTGAGGATTCCGCGAGGGTCGATCGCGTTCTTCACCGCGGCGAGCACGTCCAGCCCGAGGTCCCCGATCTCCGCTTCCATCCACGGTAGGTGGTCGCGGCCGACCGCGTGGTGATGGGTGATGGTGCCGCCCGCCGCGACGATCGCGTCGCCCGCGGCGCGTTTGGCCCGCGACCACTGCGCGATCGGGTCGTCGGACTGGGCGCACACCACCGTGAAGTACAGCGATGCGCCGGTCGGATAGGTGTGGGAGATGTGGCACATCACCAGCGGCGGTGTGCCCTGCGCGGTCAGGTCCGCGGTGAGCGCCTCGGTGACGGCGGCGCGCAGGGACAGCAGGTTGGACCAGGTCGTCGCGGTCTCCAGGGTTTCGGCGAGCGCCCCGGCCCGCAACAGGGCGTCGCGCAGATGCGGTGCGTCGAACCGGCCGTGCTGCCAGGCGCGGGCCGGTCCGTCTCCCAGATCGGTGCCGCCGGACGCCGCGAGCAGCGCCGCGACCTCGGCGGCGCGGGCCCGCACGTGCGCTTCGCTGCCCTCGACGGTGGTCACGGCGAGGCAGCCGCCGGGAGCGTCACCGCCGATGTTCTCGTGCAGTGCGAGATTCATGCCGGTTTCGGCCTCGTCCGACAGCCGGAGCACCGTCGGCAGGGCGTCGGTCTGCGCGAGCGCGCGCAATGCTGCCGCTCCGGTCGCGAAATCGGGAAACGACCACGCCCGGAACGCGGTGGTCGCGGGTACGGGATGAATGCGCACCCCCACCTCGGTGACGATGCCGAGCGTGCCCTCCGAGCCGAGGAACAACCGGCGCAGGTCGGGACCGGCCGCGGACGCCGGCGCTCGTCCGGCCCGCAGGGTGCCCCGCGGGGTGGCGACGACGAGATGGTCGACCATGTCCTCGAACCGCCCGTAGCCGGCCGAGGCCTGGCCCGCCGAGCGGGTGACCGCGAAGCCGCCGAGAGTCGCGTGCCGGTAGCTCTGGGGAAAGTGACCCAGCGAGAAGCCGTGCGCGGCCAGCAACTGTTCGGCCTGCGGTCCGGTCGCGCCGGCCTGCAGGGTCGCCAGACCGGACACCGGGTCGAGGCTCGTCAGCGCGGTCAGGCGGCGCAGATCGACCGTGACCACTGCCTCGAACCGCCCACGCACCGGGTCCACGCCGCCGACGACGCTGGTGCCGCCGCCGAACGGGACCACCGCGATCGCTTCCGTCGAGCAGTAGGCGAGCACGGCGAGGACCTCCTCGTGGCTGCCGGGGAACAGCACCGCATCGGGTGCGTCCTGCTCGGCGCGGCTGCGTCGGCGCAGGAGGTCGAGGGTGCTCTTGCCGCCCGCGTGCCGCAGCCGCGTCCGGTCGTCGTCGGCGAGGTGGTCGCGGCCGACGATCCGGGCGAGTTCGTCGCGGTGTTCGGGGCGCAGCCGGCCCGGACCCAGTCGCACGTCGGCCTCGGGGAGGACACGGTCGGGGCCGGTGTCGACGCCGAGTGCCTGTTCGAGCAGGTCGAGGACCCGCGCGGAGAGTTGGGTGCGGCGGTCCTCGGTTCCCCACGCGTCCCACACCATCGTCGGCGCTTCGTCGGGATGTTGCGGGGTG
>NZ_JBMBTE010000135.1:0-12844 GCF_048897285.1 Rhodococcus sp. O3 | reverse complement strand
CCGGGAAGCGATCGCGGCCATCGGATCGGCGTCGTTGGTGGCATCGGTCAACCGGCGCACCGCCAGGCGACCCACCGGGTCCTTCGCGGGAACCTCCGGCGGCGACGTCGGCCACCACACGACGATCGGGGTGTCCGGCAGCAGGAACGGCACGATCACCGACTCCTGATGGTCCGCGAGCGGTCCGTGCAACGCGAGGATCAGCACCTCGGACGCGCCGGCATCGCCACCGAGACGGATCTCGGCGTCCATGCGCGGGACGTCGCCGTCGTTGACCCGGCCGACGACGATGACGCGACACGGATGTTCGCGCGCCGCGGCGGTCGCGGCGGCGATCGCCGGTTCGAGACCGCGACCCCCGTCGGTGCACACCACGAGCGTGAGCACGCGGCCCTGCGTGACGACACCACCGTTGCGACGCAGCTCGACGAGTTTCTTGCCGATGTCGATCGCGGTTGCGTTGCGCAGCTGAACCCTCACGGCCGCCTCCATTCGCGGCCGGAGCGGCGCAGCATCTCGTCCGCCGACGGCGGGCCCCAGGTCCCGGCCTCGTACGGCTCCGGGACACCGTGGGCGGCCCAGTGCTCGAGCACCGGATCGAGGATCTTCCAGGACAATTCGACCTCTTCGTCGACCGGGAACAGCGACGGTTCGCCGAGCAGCACGTCGAGGATCAGGCGTTCGTACGCCTCCGGCGAGGACTCGGTGAACGCCTGGCCGTAGCTGAAGTCCATGTTCACGTCCCGGACCTCCATCGAGGAGCCGGGCACCTTCGACCCGAACCGGAGTGTGACGCCCTCGTCCGGCTGCACCCGGATCACCAGCGCGTTCTGGCCCAGCTCGGTGGTCATGGTGTCGTCGAACGGCAGGTGCGGCGCCCGCTTGAACACGATCGCGATCTCGGTGACGCGACGCCCCAGCCGCTTGCCGGTGCGCAGATAGAACGGCACACCCGCCCAACGCCGGGTATTGATCTCACAGGTGATCGCCGCGAACGTCTCCGTCGTCGAGTCCGGCGCGAAACCCTGCTCCTCGTGCAACCCGACGACCTCGCCGCCGTTCTGCCAGCCCGCGACGTACTGTCCGCGTGCGGTGGTCTCGTCGAGCGGTTCGGCGAGCCGCGTCGCCGACAGCACCTTGATCTTCTCGGCCCGCAGTTCGGCCGGATCGAAGCTGATCGGTTCCTCCATCGCGATGAACGCGAGCAGCTGCAGCAGATGGTTCTGGATGACGTCGCGCGCGGCACCGATGCCGTCGTAGTATCCGGCGCGGCCGCCGAGCCCGATGTCCTCGGCCATGGTGATCTGCACGTGGTCGACGTAGTGGGCGTTCCACAACGGATCGAACAGCTGGTTCGCGAACCGCATCGCCAGGATGTTCTGCACCGTTTCCTTGCCGAGGTAGTGGTCGATGCGGAACACCGAATCCTCGGGAAACACCTCGCCGACAACGGCATTGAGCGCGCGGGCGCTGGTCAGGTCGTGGCCGAACGGCTTCTCGATCACGACGCGGCTCCAGCGCCCGTTCTCCGAGCCGGCCAGACCCGAACGCGACAGCTGCGAGCACACCACCGGGAACGAAGCCGGCGGAATCGACAGGTAGAACGCGTGATTGCCGCCGGTGCCGCGGATCTTGTCGAGCTCGGCGAGGGTCGTCGCGAGCTGGGCGAACGCGTCGTCGTCGTCGAAGCTGCCCTGGACGAAGCGGATCCCCTCGGCGAGTCGTTGCCACACCTCCTCCCGGAAAGGGGTGCGCGAGTTCGCCTTGACCGCGTCGTGCACGATCCGGCCGAAGTCCTCGTCCACCCAGTCCCTCCGGGCGAAGCCGATCAGTGCGAACCCGGGCGGCAGCAGGCCGCGATTGGCGAGGTCGTAGACCGCCGGCATCAGCTTGCGGCGGGCCAGGTCGCCGGTGACCCCGAAGATCACCAGCGCACACGGGCCCGCGATGCGGGGAAGCCGCCGATCCCTCTCGTCACGAAGCGGATTGACCCACTCCGCCGCCGCGGGTTCGCTCACCGTCAGCCCTCCGCGCCGGCGGTGTGCGCCGAAAGCTGCTCGGCCGTGGCCGCGATCAGTTCGTTCCAGGACACCTCGAACTTCTCGACGCCCTCGTCCTCGAGCTTGCGGAACACGTCGTTCAGATCGATCCCGGCCTTCTTCAGCGCGGAGAACACGTGCTCGGCCGCGGAGGCGGTACCCGAGACGGTGTCGCCGGTGATCTCACCGTGGTCGGCGACCGCCTCGAGGGTCTTCTCCGGCATGGTGTTGACGGTGTTCGGCGCCACCAGCTCGGTCACGTACAGCGTGTCCGGGTAGGCGGGGTTCTTCACACCGGTCGACGCCCACAGCGCGCGCTGCGGCCGGGCGCCGGCGGCGGCGAGCTGCTCGAAACGTGCACCGGATTCGAAGGCCTTCCGGTAGGCCGCGTACGCCAGGCGAGCGTTGGCGACCCCGGCCTTGCCGCGCAGGGCCAGTGCCTCGTCCGTGCCGATCTCCTCGAGCCGCGCATCGATCTCGGTGTCCACGCGGGACACGAAGAACGACGCCACCGAGTGGATCTTCGACAGGTCGTGCCCGGCGGCCTTCGCCGCGGTCAGCCCGTCGAGGTAGGACTCGATGACCCGCTCGTACCGGTCCACCGAGAAGATCAGCGTCACGTTCACGCTGATGCCCTCGCCGATCACCCGGGCGATCGCGGGCAGGCCGGCGACCGTCGCGGGAATCTTGATGAACAGGTTCGGGCGGTCGACGATCTTCCACAGCTCGATCGCCTGCTTGACGGTGGCGTCCGTCTCGTGGGCGAGTCGCGGATCGACCTCGATCGACACCCGGCCGTCGACACCGTCGGTCGCCTCGTACACCGGTGCGAGGACGTCGCACGCGGCGCGCACGTCGTCGGTGGTGACGGTGCGGATCGTGGTGTCGACGTCGGAGCCGGCGGCAGCCAGTTCGGTGATCTGCGCGTCGTACGCGTGGCCCTTCGACAGCGCCGCCTGGAAGATCGACGGGTTGGTGGTGACCCCGACGACCGAACGGGTCGCGACGAGCTCGGCCAGGTTGCCGGACTCGATGCGCTCGCGGGACAGGTCGTCGAGCCACACGGACACGCCTGCGGCCGACAGCGCTGCCAGGTTCGCGTTCTGCTGCGTGGTGGTTTCCTGCGTCATGACGATCTATCCCTTCAGTCGCGTCAGCGAGCGGCGTGCAGCGTCGACGACAGCCTCGGCGGTGATGCCGAACTCGCGGTACAGGGTCTTGTAGTCGGCGGAAGCGCCGTAGTGCTCGAGCGACACGGCCTCGCCGGCGTCGCCGATCAGGCGGTACCACGGCAGCGCCAGCCCGGCCTCGACGGACACGCGGGCCTTCACCGACGGCGGCAGCACCTCGTCGCGGTACGCCTGGTCCTGCTCGAGGAACCAGTCGAGAACCGGCACCGACACGACGCGGGTCGGAACGCCCTCGGCCTCGAGGACCTCGCGCGCGGCGACGGCGAGCTGCACCTCGGAACCGGTGGCGAGCAGCAGCACCTCGGGCGTGCCGGTCGACGCCTCGGCGAGCACGTAGGCGCCGCGGGTCACGCCCTCGGCGGCCTTCTCGCGGGTGCCCTCGAGCACCGGCACGTCCTGACGGGTCAGGGCCAGCGCGGTCGGGCCCGTCTTGTTCTCCAGCGCGGCCTTCCACGCGAACGACGTCTCGTTGCCGTCCGCAGGGCGGATCACCGCGAGGTTCGGGATCGCGCGCAGCGCGGTGAGGTGCTCGACCGGCTGGTGCGTCGGGCCGTCCTCGCCGAGACCGATCGAATCGTGCGTCCACACGTAGATCGACGGGGTCTGCATGAGCGCGGCCAGGCGCACCGCGGGACGCATGTAGTCGGAGAACACGAGGAACGTGCCGCCGTACGGGCGGGTCGGCCCGTGCAGCGCGATGCCGTTGAGGATCGAGCCCATGGCGTGCTCGCGGACACCGAAGTGCAGGGTGCGGCCGTACGGGGTGGCCGTCCAGTCCTTGGTCGAGATCGACTCGGGACCGAACGACTCCGAACCGGGGATGGTGGTGTTGTTCGAACCGGCCAGGTCCGCGGACCCGCCCCACAGCTCCGGCAGGATCGGGCCGAGCGCGGCGAGCGCGTTGCCGGACGCCTTCCGGGTCGCCGGGCCCTTCTCGGCCGGCTCGTAGGTCGGCAGGGCGTCGGCCCAGCCGGCCGGGAACTCGCCGGCCTGCAGACGGTCGAACAGTTCCTTGCGCTGCGGCTCCCGCTCGGCCCACGCGTCGAACGCGGCCTGCCAGTCGGCGCGGGCCTTCGCCCCGCGGTCGACGACGCGGCGGGTGTGCTCGATCACCGCGGGGTCCACGTCGAAGTTCTTCTCGGGATCGAACCCGAGGAACTTCTTGACCGCGGCGACCTCGTCGGCGCCGAGCGCCGCGCCGTGCACGTCGCCGGTGTTCATCTTCGTCGGCGCCGGGTAGCCGATGACGGTGCGCAGCAGGATCAGCGACGGCTTGTCGGTGACGGCCTTCGCCGCCTCGACCGCCTCGAGGATCGCGGTGACGTTCTCGCCGCCCTCGACGGTCTGCACGTGCCAGCCGTACGCCTCGTAGCGCTTGGCGGTGTCCTCGCTCAGCGCGATGGCGGTGTCGTGCTCGATGGAGATCTTGTTGTCGTCGTAGAAGACGATCAGGTTGCCCAGTTCCTGCACGCCGGCGATCGACGACGCCTCGGAGGTGACGCCCTCCTCGATGTCACCGTCGGACGCGACGACGTAGATGTGGTGGTCGAACGGGCTGGTGCCCGCCGCCGCCTCGGGGTCGAACAGGCCGCGCTCCCGCCGAGCGGCCATCGCCATGCCCACCGCGGAGGCCAGGCCCTGGCCGAGCGGGCCGGTGGTCATCTCGACACCCGCGGTGTGCCCGAACTCGGGGTGGCCGGGGGTCAGCGAACCCCACGTGCGCAGCGCCTCGAGGTCGGCCAGCTCCAGGCCGTAGCCGGACAGGTAGAGCTGGATGTAGAGGGTCAGGCTCGAGTGGCCGCAGGACAGCACGAACCGGTCGCGGCCGACCCACTGCGGGTCGGTGGGGTCGTGGCGCAGCACCCGCTGGTACAGCGTGTACGCCAGCGGCGCCAGGCTCATCGCGGTGCCCGGATGCCCGTTGCCGACCTTCTGCACGGCGTCCGCAGCAAGCACACGGGCGGTGTCGACGGCCTTGGTGTCCAGATCGGTCCAGTCGGCGGGGTGAACCGCCGCGGTGAGGGTGCGGATCTCGTCGGTGATCGACACGAGCTTCAAGTCTCCTGACATGGGTGTACGGGATGCCTGCGACCGCGAATGCGTCGCGCGCCCTCCCAGCCTAATGGCCGCGGCGGCCCCGTGCGGCTTACGGGTCGATTCGGCCGAGGCCTGTCCGCGGTCTACCATCGACCGTAGTAGTGCGCGTCCGTGATCGGGCGGCGGTCGGCGGGCGAGCGAAGGTGTGTATTCGCGTGGTGCAAGGAGACAGTGTGCGGGCAGGGCGACGGCCGGGAGGACACGGCTTCGGTGCCCCGGAAGCCCCCAGCGCCCCGCGGCCGGACACCCCGTGGGGTCGGATCTCGGGCACCGTGCTCGCCTACATCGCGCTGACCAAGCCGCGCGTCATCGAGTTGTTGCTGGTCGCGACCATCCCGGCGATGCTGCTCGCCGACCGCGGCAACGTCGATCTCGTTCTCATCCTCAGCACCCTGTTCGGCGGCTGGATGGGCGCGGCGAGCGCGAACTCGCTCAACTGCGTCGTCGACGCCGACATCGACAAGGTCATGAAACGCACCGCCCGGCGTCCGCTGGCGCGGCAGGCCGTGCCCACCCGCAACGCGTTCGTGTTCGGCATGGTGCTCGGCATCGCGTCGTTCGCGTGGTTGTGGTGGCGGGCGAATCTGCTCGCCGGGGCGCTCGTCGTCGCGACCATCGCGTTCTACGTGCTCGTCTACACGATGGTGCTCAAGCGTCGTACCTGGCAGAACGTGGTGTGGGGCGGCGCCGCCGGCTGCATGCCGGTGATGGTGGGCTGGGCCGCGGTGACCGGGTCGCTGAGCTGGGAACCGATCGTGCTGTTCCTGGTGATCTTCTTCTGGACTCCGCCGCACACCTGGGCGCTGGCGATGCGCTACAAGGAGGACTACAAGGCGGCCGGTGTGCCGATGCTCCCGGTGATCGCCACCGAGCAGCACGTCACCAAGCAGATCCTGATCTATACGTGGGCGACGGTGCTGGCCACGCTCGTGCTCGTCCCGGCGGCGGGTGTCGTGTACGCGGCGGTCGCGGTGCTCGCCGGTGCCTGGTTCGTGTTCATCGCCCACCAGCTGTACAACAGCGTGCGCGGGGGTGCGTCCGTCAAGCCGCTCAAGCTGTTCCTGCAGTCGAACAACTACCTCGCGGTGGTGTGCCTGGGCCTGGCCGTCGACTCCGTGCTGGACCTGCCCACGATCGCCTCGTACCTCTGATCTGCTGAACCGATCCGCCGACCGACGGCAACGGCGCCGCTCTTCCCGACGGAAGGGCGGCGCCGCTTGTTGCACGGTGCGCCTTTGTGGCGCCCAGGGGCGCCATCAAGGCACACGGGCGCCTACGGCGCCAGCACGATCGAGCCGGTGGTCCTACGGCCCTCGAGGTCGCGGTGGGCCTGCGCCGCGTCGGCGAGCGGATAACGCGCCCCGACCCGGATCTTCAGATCACCGGCGGCGATGGCCGCGAACACGTCACCGGAGCGCCACAACAGCTCCTGGCGGTCCCGCGTGTAGTGCACGAGGGTGGGGCGGGTCAGGAACACCGATCCGGCGGGGTTGAGCCGCTGCGGATCGAACGGGGGCACCGGGCCACTGGCCGCACCGAACAGCGCGAGCGTGCCGCGGATCCGCAGTGACGCCAGCGACGCCTCGAAGGTGTCCTTGCCGACCCCGTCGTACACGGCGGCGACCCCCTCGCCGCCGGTCAGTTCCCGCACCCGGTCGGCGAGGTCGTCGCCGTAGCGCAGCACCTCCGCGGCGCCGGCTTCGCGCGACAGCGCCTCCTTCTCGTCCGAGGACACGGTGGTGATGACCCGTACCCCTTTCGTGGTCGCGAGCTGGGTCAGGATCAGGCCGACGCCGCCGGCGCCCGCGTGCATGAGCACGGTCTCCCCGGGTTGCGCCGGATAGGTCGATTCGAGCAGGTAGTGCGCGGTCATGCCCTGTAGCAGCGCGGAGGCGGCCTGGTCGGCGGGTACCTCGTCGGGGACCGGCACGGCGACCGCTTCCGGCACGACGACCAGTTCCGCGTACGAGCCGGGGGCCGCGGCCCAGCACACCCGGTCGCCGACCGCGAACTCGGTGGTTCCGGGCCCGACGGCTTCGACGCGGCCGGTGCCCTCGGAACCGGGCACGTACGGCAGATCCGTCGCGTACAGGCCGGTGCGGAAGTAGGTGTCGATGTAGTTGACGCCGATGGCGTCCGTGCGGACCAGCAGCTCACCCGGCCCGGGAACGGGATCGGGGAGCTCGGCGGGAACGAGGACGTCGGGACCGCCGAACCGTGTCACTTCGATTGCGCGCATGGGCCCACAGTATTCTGCAGGCATGAGCGCTGAAACTCAGGTCGCGGCCGCATCCGCGCCCGCCGACGTCGTCTCCTCTCTCCGTTCCTTCGTCGCCGCGCACGGCGACACCGCGAAGGCGGTCCTGCAGCCGATCGGGGGAATCGGGGTGCGCGTGACCGTCGTCGCCGCCGACGGCACCCTGGGCGATCGTGTCGTCGCCGACCTGGCGACCGCGCACGCAGTCGTCGAGGCGCTGCCGAACGTCACGGTCTCGGACTGGGACCGCGAGGTCACCAGCATCGCCACCCCGCAGCAGGGCCACTGGAAGAAGATGGCCGGCTGGGTCGCGAACCAGACCCGCTTCCCGAAGGCGCGCAACGAGCGCTGACGCCGCCGCCGACACGCGAAACACCGCGGGCCCACCTTCCGAATCGGAGGTGGGCCCGCGGCGTCGGATCGCTGTCAGACGGTGGTGACGGCCTCGGGTTGCGGGGCGGCGACGCGGACGCGGCCGGCGCTCCACACCGCTGCGGTCGCGGCCGTGCACAGACCGGCGCCGGCCACGTGCAGCACCACGAGCACCGCGGGCACGTCCGTCCAGAACTGGACGAGGCCGATGAGCGATTGGGCCAGGACGAGGCCGATCAGCACCTTCAGCCGCAGCTTCACCGGGGCCGGGGCGGCGACGGCGTACAGTGCGAACGCCAGGCCCACCAGGAGCGCCAGGTAGCCGACGAGCAGTTCGGCGTGCAGGTGCACGAGTGTGGTGATGTCGATGTCGAGCCGCGGTACCGCGCGTTCGACGCCCTTGTCGCCGGCGTGCGGGCCGGCTCCGGTGACCATGGTTCCGGCGATCAGGACGCCGGCCAGCACGGCCGCGGACAGTGCGGTCAGCCACCGGAGCGGCTGGGGGAGCACCTGCTCGACGACCCCCTCGTCGGGTTCGCCGACCTTGACGAACAGCACGACCGCGAGCCACACCATCAGCATCGAGGCGAGCATGTGGATCGCGACGGTCCACCACGCCAGCCCGGCGAGCACCGTGATGCCGCCGATCACGGCCTGCAGCACGGTGCCGGCGGGCATCAGCCACGCCCAGGCTATGACCTCGCGGCGGCGACGGGCGCGGGTCACCGCGAGGACGATCGCGGCGGAGACGGCGACGACGACGAACGTCAGCAGGCGGTTTCCGAACTCGACGATCTGGTGGAGCGTGTGCACGTTGCTGGACACGCCGACCGGTACCAGGGAGCCGGGGAAGCACTGCGGCCAGGTGGGGCACCCGAGGCCCGACGCGGTGACCCGCACGACCGAGCCGGTGACGGCGATGCCGCCCTGCACGACGATGGTGAGGAAGGCGATGATCCGCTGGGTCCGCAGCGACGGCAGCGGAAGTCGGTCGACGAGGTTCAGGTAGCCGCGATACAGCACGTTCACGATGGTACGGGTCCGTCCACTACGCGCTGTAGTTGGGCTGGGGCCGGGTCGTCACGTGAACCGGAAGAAGCGCCGGGCCAGCACCGCACCGACGACGGCCCAGGCGGCGAGGATCGTCACCGCGAGCCAGTCCATGCCGCCGAGCACGGCCTCTTCGAGGCCGAGAGCCAGCGCCCCGGACGGGGTCACCCGCGCCAGATGCACGAGAGCGTCGGGCAGGCCGTCCCCGGCGAGCACGACGCTGCCGATGCCGAGCAGCACGAACCAGATGATGTTCGCCAGGGCGAGCACGATCTCGGCGCGCAGGGTGCCGCCGAGCAGCAGCCCGAGCGTCGCGAACATCACCGTGCCGAGCGCGATGACGACGGCGCCGAGCAGCAGTCCCAGCAGGCTCGGACGCCAGCCGAGGGCCACTCCGATAGCACCGAGCAGAATCGATTGCATCGCCACTACGATTGCCACCGCGGCGCTCTTACCTGCGATGATGCCCCACTTCGGCAGGGCGGTCGCGCCGATCCTTTTCAGTGCACCGTATCTGCGGTCGAATCCGACCGCGATGGCCTGGCCGGTGAACGCGGTCGACATCACCGCGACCATCATCACCGCCGGCAGGACCCGTTCCACGCGGGGATCGCCGAGATCACCGATCGGCAGCAGGGTCAGGCCGATGAGCAGGGTGATCGGGATGAACATCGTCAGCAGCAGCTGCTCGCCGTTGCGCAGCAGCAGCTTGAGCTCCATGCGCGTCTGCGCCGCGAGCATCGCCACCGGCGTGTTCGGTCGCGGGGCGGGCGCGAAGGTCCCGGCCTCGAACCGGTTGCTCGCCAGCCGATCGTGATGCGTCACGCTCACCCTCTCAACTCCCGTCCGGTCAGGTCGAGGAAGACGTCCTCGAGGCTGCGCTGGTACACGCGGATCTCGCTCACCAGCGCCCCCTGGTCTGCGCACCACGACGCCGCCGCGGTGACCACCGCAGGATCGATCGCGCCCTCGACCAGATAACGGCCCGGCTGCGGCTCCCGTACGCGGAACCCGTCGGGCAGCACGGTCCGCAGCGGCGCGAGGTCGAGGCCGGCGGATGCGGACAGCCACAGCTGGTGCTCGGACCCGGTCCGGGCCACCTCCTCGGGCGTTCCCGCGGCGACGACCCGCCCGTGGTCGATGATCACGACCTCGTCGGCCAGTTCCTCGGCCTCGTCCATCAGATGCGTGGTCAGCAACACCGAGACGCCGTCGCGGCGCAATGCGTCGATCAGTTCCCACACCAGCAGCCGGGCCTGGGCGTCGAGACCCGCGGTCGGCTCGTCGAGGAACACCAGTTCCGGGCGGCCGACCAGCGCGCACGCCAGCGCCAGCCGCTGCTGCTGACCGCCGGAGAGCCGGCGGTAGGGGGTGCGGCGGGCCTCGTCGAGACCGAGGCAGTTCAACAGCCACGCCGGGTCGATCGGATCCGCCGAGTACGAGGCGACCAGGTCGAGCATCTCGCCGGCCTTGGAACCGGGGTAGGCGCCGCCGCCCTGCAGCATGACCCCGATCCGGGGCCGCAGCGCCTCCGAATCGGCGACCGGATCCAGGCCGAGCACGCGCACGGTGCCCGCGTCGGGGGTCACGAAGCCCTCGCACATCTCCACGGTGGTGGTCTTGCCGGCACCGTTGGGGCCGAGCAGGGCGAGCACCTGGGCGCGCTCGACCGTGAGGTCGAGCTCGTTCACGGCGATTGTGTCGCCGAACTTCTTGACGACGCCGTTCAGGCGCACAGCAGGCGCCGTACCGGCAGGGGATCTCGAGGTCACGGGTTTCCAGCGTAGGCGTCGGGGGATTCGGCGGGGCGCGGTGGTGTGCGGTCCTCCTCGCGCCACGGCAACCGGTTCCGGGTGAACACGATGAGCAGCCCGACGACGACGACCGTCGCGATCGCGGCCTGCACGATGATGAACGGCTGGTACTCGCCGCCGTTGGGCATCAAAATGACGCTGACCAGCGACGAGAAGGCCACGGTGGGGATCCGGAAGATCGGTCGGGTGGCCCACGCGGCGAGCGGGATCACCGCCCACAGCAGGTACCAGGGCTGCACGACGGGGAACAGCAGCACGATCGCGCCGAGCGAGACCCCGAGCCCGCCGACGGGGTGGATCCGCCCGACGAGCACCGCCAGCAGCATCCGGATTGTGACGAATGCCGCAATCATCGCGGCGATCGGCCGGGTGATCGACAGGATCGCGGTGGTGTGATCGCCCAATCCGAGCAGCACCCCCGCCAGGCCGGTCCCGACACCGAGCAGCGTGGGGATCGACATCCAGCTGCGCACCTCGGTCGCGGTGCCCAGCGTGTTCGTCCAGCCCAGTCCGAGTCCGCTGCCCCAGCTCACCACGGTGATCACCGTCAGCGACACCGCCGCCAGCAGTGCTGCCGCCGCCAGCACCGCCCGCGCGGTGGCGCCCCAGCGTCGTGCCAGTGCCATGCCCACGAATCCGAGGGCGAGCAGCGACGGCACCTTGATCATCGACGAAAGGGCGATCAGGGCGGCGCCGGCGAGGAGCCACGCGAGGTAGCGGCCTCGCAGCGGTGTCCCCGGTCCGCCGGCGTGGATGCCGCGCAACGCCAGTTCGAGCCCGGCGAGCATCAGGCCGAGCATGAGCGCCTCGTTGTGGATGCCCGCGACCAGGTGGAACAGCAGCAACGGATTGGCGGCGCCGAGCCACAGGGCGGTCACCGACGCGACACCGCAGCGCCGGGCCAACCGCGGCAGCGCCCACACGATCAGGGCGACACCGCCGAGCGCGAGCAGCCGGTGCAGGAAGATGCCGAACACGATGTTCTCGCCGGTCAGGAACGTGATTCGTTCCCCGATCCACAGGAACGCCGGCCCGTAGGGTGCGGAGGTCTCGCGCCAGATGTTCGGCACGGTCCGGGTGAGCACGTGGTCGACGCCGAGCGCGCCGGCCGGGCCGATCGCATACGGATCCAGCCCGCGCGCGGCGATCTCGCTCTGCGCCAGATAGGAGTAGACGTCCTTGCTGAACATCGGCGGCGCGACGGTCAACGGAAGGATCCACAACAGCAGCGTGCGGTCGAGCTGCGAGCGGGACAGCCGTCGGGGCTGACCGTCGGGGTCGCGCCGGCCGACGGCGAAGCGGCCGAGCAGCAGCCAGGCCAGCACGACCAGGACGGTGCCGGTCATCGCGAGGGTCAGGGCCGCGCTCGGCATCCGGGCCGGCAACCCCAGCAGCCGAACGCCCTGGACCGGGTTCTGCAGCACCGGCTGGGCGCCGGCGCCGAGGGCGCCGACGCACATCAGGACCGCGCCGGTCGCGCCGAACAACCGAATCCGGTGCAACTGGGTGGTCTCGGTCGCGTCGAGGCCGCGGCCTTCGCGTTCGTCGCCGTGCAGGACGGTCACCACGTCGGTGTGGTGACCGCGACCGTCGAGCCCGAGCGCGCGCTTGCCCAGCGTGACGGCCCGGATGCCGACGGTTTCGAAGGCACGGGCGGTCTCGGAGCGGCCCGTTTTCGGGGCCGGGCCGGCCGTGCTGGGTTCGTCGATGGTCGGCGGCACCCGAGCAGCCTATCGGGCCGGTCACGGGCCTATTCCCGGTCCGGCCCGGGGTGTGGGGAAGGGCACCCTTGGTGGACCGGGTTTCCGAATTCCGTCACACTGGTGTTGTGAAATCAGCGACCGAACACCCCGTCGACGAGAAATGCGCAGGTCACGTGCCTGACGCAGCGCTCGCCGCGTCGCGTTCGGGCCGCGATTCGTCGCCGCAGCAGGCGCAGCACGAGGGTCAGACCCGCGCGGCGGTCGTGCAGTTGCTGCTCGAGGAGGGCCCGATCACGGCCCCGGAGATCGGAAAGCGGCTCGG
>NZ_JBMBTE010000134.1:0-12844 GCF_048897285.1 Rhodococcus sp. O3 | reverse complement strand
GCACCCACACCGTCGCCCCCGGCGACAGCCTGTGGGCGATCGCCGAGCGCGTCTACGGCGACGGCAACCAGTACCAGCGCATCGCCGATGCGAACGGCATCGCGAACCCGGATCTGATCCAGCCGGGCCAGGTGCTCACCATCCCGTAATCGCCACAAACGGGAAATCGGACGCCCCCGCCACCTCTTCCGGTGGCGGGGGCGTCTGCGTCCGGAGGCACGACGGACCCGCGCCTCTGCCGGGCTGCGACGAACTTCATCGGGGCGAGCTCCATCGGGGGTGAACTCGCTCAGAGCGTGAGCCTGATCGCTACCGTTGCCACGGCGTCACCGGCACACTCGGACACGCCCGTGGCGTCCACGAGTTTCCGGAGGGCGGCGACGGCACGGCCGAACACGGCGGATCCGATCATGCGGCGATGATGACGCGCCGCACCGATGCGGCGGAACCGTTCCGATCAGCGCGATCGCAACTCACACTCTGCGACAGCCTCGATTGTCGGAGTCCCCCGCTAGTCTTTCCGGCACATCGTTCGGGTCACGGAAGAGAGGTCGATCATGCCGGGTACGCCATGGGAGAAGGCCGACACCCGGTTCGATCGCGACGTCGAACGGGCGTGGAAGGAATTCCGGGAGCGCCTGGCCGACCATGTGGCGGCGATGCGCGACGACGACGGCCTGGTCCTCGAACCGCTGGCCGAGGAGTCCGCCGGGCCTGCCGGCCCGTGTGTGCAGTTCTACGCGTGGGACGGTGGGCAGGTGCGTGTCGAGGTGCCGTCGGATGCGCACCTCGACGATCGCCGCCTGAGCACCGCCGATCGGGCGCTGCTGACCGAGCTGGGTCTGCAGGAACCCACCCGGGGCCCGGACGACCCGGAGGACGGCGGGTCGCCCGCCTACTGGATGGACCGGCCCACCGGTTGGTCCGACGAGCTGGCGGCGGTGTCGGTGCGGGCACTGCGCGAGATCTGGGGTGTGCCCCATCCGCTGTTCCTGCGCATCGAGACGTTCGGTCCCGGCCGTACTCCGGCCTTCGAGCCGCTCCCGACGGTCCGCGAGGCGCCCGGTGTCCCCGTGCTGCCGGTGGCCGTCGAGCCGACCGGTGAGGAGCATCTGCGCGAACTCGTCGAGGCGACCGTGCAGCGGCGGATCGGGGCGGCGCCGCCGTGGGACGACGACGGCGACATCGTGCTGCGCGTTGCCGGGGTGCTGCTGTTCGTCGGCATCGGGCAGGGCTCGGGGACAGTGGACCTGTTCGCGCCGATCGTGCACACCATCACCGGCCGTACCCGCGCCGCGGAGGTCGTCGCCGATCTCAACCGCCGCTGGCCCCACCTGAAGTTCGTGCTGGTCGAGGACCGGGTCGCGGTGGCGCTGCACCTGCCGAGTTCGCCGTTCGTGCCGGCCCACCTGCTGTCCGGGCTCGACCGGATGGCCGAGTTCCTCGAGACGCTGGAGGTGGAGTTCGCCACCCATCTCGGCGGTGAGCTGCTGCGCGAGCCGGACCACGTCTGCGCACCGGACGACGACGAGGACCCGCCGTGGACTCCCGAATCGGAGGGCGATCTGCCGCTCGCGCTGCTGGCACTGCGCGACTTCCACCTGCACGGGGCGGTGGAGATCCAGGTCAAGACGGTCGCGGCGATCGGCGACAACGAACCGTCCGAACTCCAGCGATTCCTCGCGATGACGGTCGAGCAGCAGGTCGGCTGGGAATGCGAAGCGCTCGAGCGCGCCGCAGCCGGCGACGACGACGGCATGGAGGCGGCCGACGCCCGCGCACTCGAATGGGAACTGACGGGCCGATCCCTCACCGCGGCACTGGAGTTCCTCGACAGGCCGGCAGACGAGTCGCCGCGCGCGCCTGCAGCGAAGCCGGGTAAACCGGCTCGCCCGGCGGTGTCGGACAAGCCGGCCCAGCCGGCGGTGTCGGACAAGCCGGCCCAGCAGGCGGCACCGGAACAGCCCGCGCTGTTCGACGATCCGGACGAGCCGACCCTGTTCGACTAGGCCCCGGTTCGGCCTGGGCGGTACGGGAGCCGGAGGGCCTCAACCGTCGCGCTCCTCCCCCGCCACCGCACGCCGCAGCGCGTGTTCCGCGACCCCGTCGAACGCGACCATCACGGCCCGCTCCACGGCGGTTACCGACGCGCGGATCGCGGCGACCGCCTGCCGGGCGGCGTCGTCCACCGGCCACCCGTACACGCCCGCGGAGATGAGCGGGAACGTCACGATGCGGGCGCCGAGGCCGTCGGCGACGAGGAGGCTGCGCGTGTACGCCGAGCGCAGGATCGCCGATCTGTCCTCGCGGACGGAGTACACCGGTCCGACGGTGTGGATGACCCACCGGGCGGGCAGCCGACCCGCGGTCGTGGCGACGGCTTCGCCCGCGGGCAGCCCGTCCGGCAGCCTGGTGGCGCGCAGTTCCCGGCAGGCCGCGAGGATGTCGGGCCCACCGACGCGGTGAATCGCGCCGTCCACCCCACCCCCGCCGAGCAGCGACGAGTTCGCCGCGTTGACGATCGCATCCGCCGCGATCCGGGTGATGTCTCCCGGGACGATGTCGATATCGGGCACGATCCGCTCCTTCCGCACTGACGGACGGACCTTTTCCTGGCATGATCGCATCCCGTGACGGCGACGGTGAAGCTCCGCGAACTGGCCGAACGTTCCGGCGTCTCCTGCTCGTACCGGGGCTGGGACGGGCAGGAACACTACGTCTGCGACCACACGCTGCAGGCGGTGCTCGGGGCGCTCGACATCCCGGCCGGCTCGGACGAGGAGATCGCCGCGTCCCTCGAGGACGTCCCGAACCGGGCGTGGCGGCGGATGCTGCCCCCGTCGCTGGTCGTCGTCGAGGGCGAGCATCGCACCTTTCCGGTGCACGTGCCGCACGGCGATCCCGTCGAGGTGTGGGTGGTCGCCGAGGACGGCACCGAACGCGAGGCCGAGCAGCTCGACGTGTGGGTCGAGCCGCGCACGGTGGACGACCGGCTCGTGGGCCGGGCGACGTTCGCGGTGCCGGATCTGCCGCCGGGCTGGCACACGCTGCGCGCGCGCAGCAACGACGTCGAGGCGGCCGTGACGCTCGTGGTGACACCCGCCCGGCTCGCGGCCGCGGACCGGCTGCTCGAGAAGCGACGGTGGGGTGTTGCGGCCCAGGTGTATTCGGTGCGGTCGAGCCGGTCGTGGGGGCTGGGCGACTTCGCGGATCTCGCGGATCTGGCCGCGGTGACCGGCGCGGCGTACGGCGGGGACTTCCTGCTGGTCAACCCGGTGCACGCCGGGGATCCCCGGCCCCCGGTCGAGCCGTCGCCCTATCTGCCCTCGTCGCGGCGCTTCGCCGATCCGCTGTATGTGCGCGTCGAGAACATCCCCGAGACGGCCTATCTGCCCACCAAGCACCGCAAGCGCCTCGACGCGTACGCGGCGAAGTTCGCGCGCGCGAACCGCAAGGGTAAGCGGCTCGACCGCGACGCGACCTTGCGCGCGAAACTCGATGTGCTCGAACACGTGTACCGGGTGCCGCGTTCGGCGTCCCGGCAGGTGGCGTTCGAGACGTTCCGCGCCGAGAGTGGCCGGGCGCTCGCGGATTTCGCGTTGTGGTGCGCGCTCGCCGAGAAGTTCGGCGATCGCCCCGAACGGTGGGCAAAGCGGGCACCGTCCCCGGATCACCCGGACACCGAGCGGCTGCGCGCGAAACTGGCCGACCGCATCGATTTCCACTGCTGGCTTCAGTGGGTGTGCGACGAGCAGCTCGCGACGGCTCAGGAGGCCGCACGGACCGCGGGCATGGATCTCGGCATCGTGCACGACCTGGCGGTCGGGGTGCGCCGCAACGGCGCCGACGCGTGGACACTCGGGGATGCGCTGGCCACCGGCGTGACGGTGGGCGCTCCCCCCGACGATTTCAACAAGCGCGGTCAGGACTGGAACCAGCCGCCGTGGCGGCCGGACCGGCTCGCCGAACTCGGATACCGGCCGTTCCGGGACGTGCTGCGGGCGGCGTTGCGGCACGCCGGGGGGCTCCGCGTCGACCACATCCTCGGGTTGTTCCGCACCTGGTGGGTGCCCGACGGCTGCACCCCCGACGAAGGCACCTACGTCCGGTACGACCACGAGGCGTTCGTCGGCATCCTGGTGCTGGAGGCACAGCGCGCCGGGGCCGTGGTGATCGGCGAGGACCTGGGGGTGTTCGAGGGCTGGGTACAGCAGTACCTGGCCGGTCGCGGTGTCGCGGGCACGTCGATCCTGTGGTTCGAGAAGGACGGGCACGATCCGCGGCCACCCGAGAGCTACCGGCAGCTGTGCCTGACGTCGGTGACGACGCACGACCTGCCGCCGACGGCGGGTTATCTCGCCGGCGACCACGTGCGGTTGCGATCGGAACTCGGCCTGCTCGAACGCGATCTCGACGCCGAACTCGCCGAAGCCGAGCAGGAACGGGATGCGGTGCTGCAGCTCGCCCGCGACCGGGGCCTGCTCCCGCCGGCCGACCCCGACGACACCGAGCAGGATGTCGCCGACCCGCAGACCGTCGAGGCGCTGCACCGACTGATCGCGGCGAGTCCCTCTGCGCTGCTGGCGGTTTCACTCGTCGACGCAGTCGGTGAGCGGCGCAGCCAGAACCAGCCCGGCACCACCGACGAATACCCGAACTGGCGGATCCCGCTCGCCGACGGTCGCGGCCGCGCGGTGCTGCTCGACGACCTCGCCGCCAACGCCCGGTTCGCCGCGCTCGCCGCCGCCGTCCGCGGCTGATTTCCGGCCACACTCGGAACCTTCCACACCACCCGGGACGACGATGCGGACCCACCCGTGTTCGGGTGGGTCCGCATCGGTTCCTGTCGACCGGCGATCAGTGGCCGTACATGCTCTCGATGTCCTCGGCGAAGCGTTCGGTGACGACGTTGCGCTTGATCTTCAGCGTCGGGGTCAGCTCGCCCGTCGCCTCGGTCAGGTCGCGGTCGAGGATCACGAACTTCTTGATCGCCTCGGCGTGCGAGACGGTCGAGTTGGCGTCGTCGACGATGGTCTGCATCGCGTCGCGCAGCGCCGGGTCGTGCCGCAGCTGGGCGATCGTCGCGGTGGCGGGCTTGCCGTTCTCGGCCTTCCAGTTGGCGAACACGTCGGGATCGACGGTGAGCAGCGCGGTGACGTAGGCGCGGCCGTCACCGATCACCACGGCCTGCGAAACCAGTGTGTGTGAACGCATCCGGTCCTCGAGCGGGCCGGGCGAGACGTTCTTTCCGCCCGCGGTGACGATGAGGTCCTTCTTGCGGCCGGTGATGTACACGTAGCCGTCGTCGTCGATCTCGCCGAGGTCGCCGGTGCGGAACCAGCCGTCGCGGAAGACCTCTTCGGTGGCCTTCTCGTTGCGCCAGTAGCCCTGGAAGATCACACCGCCGCGCAGTTCGATCTCGCCGTCCTCGGCGATGCGGGTGCTGTTGCCGCCCAAGGGCTGACCGACCGAACCGATCTTCTGTGCGCCGGGCATGTTGACGCTGTGCGCGGCGGTGGATTCGGTCAGGCCGTAGCCCTCGTAGATCGGCACGCCGACGCCGCGGAAGAAGTGTCCGAGCTTCGGGCTGAGCGCGCCGCCGCCGGAGATCGCGTACCAGCAGTCGTTGCCCATCGCGGCCCGCAGCTTCGAGTAGACGAGCTTGTCGGCCATCGCGTGCTTGGCCTTGAGCGCCAGGGAGGGGCCGCCCTGGTCGAGGGACTCGCTGTAGGCGATGGCGGTCTCCTCGGCGAACCGGAAGATCGACGCGTTGAGCTTGCCCCCTGCGGCGGCCTTGCCGGCAGCGGCGTCGCGCACCTTCTCGAACACGCGCGGCACACCGAGGATGATGTTCGGCGAGTACCGCTCGAACTGGGCGGACACCGTCGAGAAGTCCGACCAGTGCGACTGTGCCGCGCCGCATTCGAACAGCGCCAGCGCCACTGCGCGGGCCAGCACGTGCGCGAGCGGCAGGAAGGTCAGGCCACGGTTGCCGGGCTTGGCGACCGCGCCGACCGCGGAGGTGAGGATCGCCCGGACCTCGGACAGGAAGTTGCGGTGGGTGAGGATGCAGCCCTTGGGCCGGCCCGTGGTGCCGGAGGTGTAGACCAGCGAGGCCAGATCGTCGGCGCGGATGCCGTCGAGGCGGGTCCGGACCTCGAGGTCGTCGACGTCGGCGCCCTCGGCGATCAGGGTGTCGACGGCACCGCCCTCGATCTGCACGATGCGGCGCAGGGTCTCGGGCATGTCGACGAAGAGCGCCTCGTGCTGGGCGGTCTCGACGACGGCGAGCACCGCCTCCGAGTCCTGCAGGATCCAGCGGATCTGATCGGTGGACGAGGAGTCGTAGATCGGCACCGACACCGCGCCGGCAGCCCAGATCGCATAGTCGAACAGGGACCACTCGTAGCGGGTGGCCGACAGGAGGGCGACCCGGTCGCCGGGCTGCACACCGTTGGCGATCAGGCCCTTCGCGACGGCGGTGACCTGCTCGGCGAACTGGCTCGCGGTCACGGCGACCCATTCGCCCTGCGCTTCGGGGCGCGAGAACATCACCCGGTGGGGGGTCTTCTCCGCGTGCACGAAGACCGTGTGGACGACGGACTCGTCGTCGCCGACGGTGAACTGGGCGGGGGTCGAGTACTCACGCACGGGCATCTCCATCGTTCGTGTCGGTCGTCGCGGCGGACGCGGTGTCCACACCGTGACGGAATCGGCGCAGCAGGTGGACGAACCGGTCGAGTTCATCCTGGTCCCAACCGGCAAGTCCCGCACGAACATCGTCGTGTCGGCGCCCGACCGTGTCCTCGAGGACGGCCCGGCCGCGGTCGGTCAGGTTCAGCGGATGCCCGAGTCGGGTCGGTCCCGGTTCCGCCGCGACCCAGCCGGCGTCCACGCAGGTGCGCAGCTGGCGGGACACGGTGGAGCGGTTGAGGCCGAAGGCGTCCGAGACGTCGGTCGCGCGACATCCGGGATTGCGGGCGATGTACCCGAGCAGAGAATGTTGCGCGAAACTCAGCGCGTCGCTGTGCGCACGCTCCCCCGCGATCAGGTACCGGACGAGGTGGACGAACTCGTCGTACACCTCGGCCACGACGGCCGGGTGCAGCGAGGTGTCGGAGTCGGCGTCGGCCGGTCCGGGCACAGAATGGTTCTGTTGCACACAGCAACCTTAAGCCTCGGGTGGCCCGGAACACTAATCGGGACCAGGAGACATGCCCTAGCCGCGACGACGCACATACGACTCGACCACCCCGTCGAGCACCGCCCGTCCCGCGTCGTCGACGAGCGTGACGGTGGCGGTGACCAGCCCGCGACCGCGGTCGTCGAGCGTCACGTCGTCGATCACACAGGTCCCGGTCAGCGTGGTTCCCGGCAGCACCGGGCTCAGGAACCGGACCTGCCTCAGCTGCCTGCCGGCGATCACCGCCCACCGCCCGTAGGCGACTTCGACGGTGAGCCGCTGCGCGACCGCGAGAGTGTGGATTCCGCTGGCGATCAGGCTTCCGAACGGCCCCGATTCCGCGGCGTCGCGGTCGGTGTGGAACCACTGCGGGTCCCAGGACCGGGCGAAATCGACCAGCTCGTCCTCGCCGACCGTGTGGGTGCCCAATCCGATCCGGTCGCCGACCGCCAGGTCCTCGGCATACAACAGGGTCTGCGGTGCACTCACGTGGTTCTCCTCGGTCGGGTCCGGATTCGGTGACAACGATCCGGTTCCGCCATTGGAACATTCCACGAGCACAGGAGTGCCCCGAGGCGACGAATCGCCTCGGGGCACGCGCTGCCGGCGCCCCCCGGCCCGCCGGCAGCCCCCTTTCAGCCGGCAGCTCCGACCGGTTGCCCGTCCGGGCCGGAATCCGACGGGTAGGTGCCGTTCGCATAGGGGTTGAACTCGTTGGTGAACAGCTCCTCGGGCTCGACGGCGCCGGACTGCAGACTGCCCAGCCGCACGCTCTGGTCGATCCAGATCGCGAACTCCTCGGCGGCGATCACCCCGCCCGGTGACGGCACCCCGGTGCTCTTCCACTGCCGCACGAAATCGGTCGACTCGCTACGGCCGCGGCCTTCGATGATCGCCGTGAACCGGTCGATCACCTCCTGCCGCGGCGTGACTTGCGCCCACCGCAACGCACGCGCGGTGCCCTGCACGAAGTCGGCGACCGAGTCGGGGTGCTCGGCGACGAAATCGTCCCGGAAGACGAACCCGCCGATCCCGAGCGGCCCGGTCAGATCCACGTCGGTGAACAGCGGGCGCAGTCCGCCGCGCGCGAGCGCCGCATCCTTGACGACCCCGCCGAGATTGCCGACGTCGATCTGCCCCTGCCGCAACGACTGTTCGGTGTTCAGCGGGGGCACCACGACGAGTTCGACCTGTGCGATCTCCTCGTCGGTCAGTCCCGCCCGGAACAGCCACTCCTTGATCACGTATTCGTGGTACGCACCGAGGGTGTTGATCCCGATCTTCCTGCCGATCAGATCCCGAGCCGACCGCAGCGGACTGCCGTCGAGCACGTAGTACCCGTTGAAACTGTCCTCCTCGGTGTCACCGTCGGAACCGTAGTTCGCGACGACCGTGGTCAGCGGCGCTCCCGCGTCGACCAGCTTGGCGATCGCCCCGTAGAACGCCGAGCCGAAATCCGTTTCGCCGGTCGCGGTGTTCTGAATACTCGACGGCCCACTCGTGTTGTCGCCCAACCACTCCAACGTCACCGTGTCGAAATAGCCCAGGTCCTCGGCGAGTTCGGGGAAGGTCACCGCACTGGCCGTGCCCTCGTATCGCAGCACCGTCTTCCCGGCCGGGGACACCTGCCCGGTGTCCCCGGCCGGGCCGGCGCATGCCGTCGACACGAGTGCGAGCAGCGCGGCGAGGACCGCGCCCACCGAAACCCTTCTTCGCAGCATCGACGGCATCCGTGTCTCCTCGTCAGTCGCGCCCGTGGAAGGGCTCGCCGATCACGGAGACGGACCGCTGCCCGTCCGGGCCCACCGGAACGTCACCTTCGACGGTGGTGCGGTGCAGTACCCGCACCACGTCGAGGTGGTCGAGGTCGGTGGGCGCCTGGTGCGCGGTGATCCGGTTGTCCCACACGCCGATGCTGTCGTTCTCCCACCACACCCGCACGGTGTAGGCCGGGTTGGTGATCTCCTCGAACAGCAGGTCGAGCAGCCGGTCGCTCTGACGCGGCGACACCCCGAGGATGCGGCTGGTGAACCCGGGCGTGACGAACAGCCCCCGTTGCCCGGTTTCCGGATGCACCCGCACCACCGGGTGTTCGGTCACGTACGGCTCGGTGACGACGTGCTGTTCCGACTCGCTGCCGGCCGCCCACCGCGGTGCCCGGCCGCCGAAGCGGTGCTCGGCGCGCAGACCGTCGAGGAACGACTTGAGCGACTCGGGCAGGTTGGCGTGCGCCGCGCCCAGGTCGGTCCAGGTGGTGTCGCCGCCGACGTCCGGTACCAGCTCGGACCGCAGGAACGTGATCGCCGGCGGGTTCACCAGCGCCGAGATGTCCGAATGCCAGAAGTTCGCGTACGAGTACTTCTTCGTTCCGGCCCGCGCTGCGTACTTGCGGCTGTCGACCTCGAGGATCTCCGGGAACTGCGAGTCGGGATCGTAGTTGTACGGGTGCGCGGGGGTGACCCGGCCGAAGTACTGCGTGAACCGGATCTGCTGGGCGTGGTCGAGCGGCTGGTTCCGGAAGAACAGCACCTTGTAGTCGAGCAGCGCCTCGCGCAGCTGCGCGACGGTCGCGGCGTCGAGTTCGCCGCTCAGGTCCACCCCGGCGACCTCCGCACCGAGGTATCCGGCGATGGGCGCGACCGTCAGCTCGGTGGCGCGCTCTGCGATGGCAGTCATGATTTTCTACTCCTGTCCGCGGAAGGCGTCACCGGCGAGGGCGACCGACTCGCGGCCGTCCGGGCCGACCGGGACGTCGCCTTCGATGGTGGTGCGGTACAGCACCCGGGTGACGTCGAGATGGTCGAGGTCGGTCGGTGCCAGGTGGGCGGTGGCGCGGTTGTCCCACACCGCGATCGAACCCGGCTGCCAGCGGAAACGCACCGTGTAGGCGGGGTTGGTGACCTCCTCGAACAGCAGGTCGAGCAGGCGGTCGCTCTGCGACGGCGACAGTCCGACGATCCGGGCGGTGAAGCCGGGCTGCACGAACAGGGCCCGTTCGCCGGTCACCGGATGCACCCGCACGACGGGATGTTCGGACACCAGCGGGTTCTCCTGCACACGGCGGGCGTAGTCGCTGTCCGAGGACCACTGCGGTCGGCGACCGCCGAAGCGGTGTTCGGCACGCAACCCGTCGACCAGTCGCTGCAGCGATTCGGGCAGGCCGTTGTACGCGGCGACGAGGTTCGTCCAGGTCGTGTCGCCACCGCGCACCGGGACCTCCCCGGAGCGCAGCAGCGTCACGGCCGGCGGGTTGACGACCGCTGTGACGTCGGTGTGCCACTGGTTGTCGTAGCTGTACTTCTTACGACCGAAACGCTTTTCGTACTTGCGGCTGTCCACCGCGAGGATCTCCGGGAAACCTTCCGGCGCCTCGTCGTCGTACGGATGCGACGGGGTCACGGTGCCGAAGTTGCGGGAGAACGCGATCTGCTGCGCGTGGTCGATCTCCTGCCCCTGGAAGAACAGCACCTTGTATTCGTGCAGGGCCGCGCGCAGCTGCTCGGAAATGTTGTCCGCGAGCGGATTTCGCAGGTCGAGTCCGCTCACGTCGGCGCCGATGTGCCCGGCGACCGGGGTGACCGTGAACGTGCCCGCGGCGGCGGCAGGCGTGTCGGGTGCGAGTGTCATGGGTTCCCTCACTGTGGAATCGATCGGTGGTTCGGACCGGAATCCGGTGCCTGTCACCACCGTGCCGCCCGGGAGGCACCGGCGGAACCCGCATTTCACGATGCGAAAAAGACTCAGCCGGAATAATTCTCGGCACTGGCGGGACGAGGGACCCGGCGGCCGATACGGGCGGCGGCGCGCTGCATGGCGGGCACCACGTCACCGACGACACGGTCGGTGAGACGGCGGCGTCCGCCCTGGACACCGACCGCGCCCCACGGTCGCCGGTCGGTGCCGAACACCGGAACCGCCAGCGCCAGTACCGAGGACCGTTCGTTCCGGAGCTCGACGGCGTATCCGCGGCGACGGACGAGTTCGAGTTCGGCGGACAGCGCCGGGGATCGCGGCCGCGCGGGACCGAACGCCAGGATCGCGCGACCCATCACGCTGTCGTCGATACCCTCACCGGCAGGCGGAATCTGCTTGTCACAGCCACCGGACGGGGGCCGGGCCGAGAACACCGACAGCACCTCGCCACCCCGCGCAACCCCCAGACTCGCCGTCAGGTCGATCTCGGCGGCCAGCGCGTACAGATCCGGCGCCCAGTGGTCGACGCCGAGCCGCATCAGCGGCGGCACGGCCAGCGAGAACAGGCCCGGACCCACCCGGTAGCCGTCCCGTCCGGGGACGCGTTCGAGCATCCGCCCGCGCACGAGGGCCTGCGCGATCCGGTGCGCCGTGCTCACCGGCAGCCCGGTGCGCGCGGCCAGCGAACCGAGTCCGAGTTCGGTGTCGCCGCCGTCGAAACACGCCAGCACGGCGATCGCGCGTTCGACGGCCTGAGACCCGGATCTAGGTGTCATCGCTCGGTACTCCTGGGTGTACGCGTTCCGGCGCGTCGTCGCACCGGCCGGTTCGCACTATCTCCGGGACCGCGACCCCCGGCAATGGTTTTCCGCACCGGGTGGTCCAAGTCTTCGGTCCCCCGTTAGCCTGTCCATACGTTGAACGTGGTGGGGAGGTAGGCACGGCATGGGGGAAAACCGCCGCCGCGATCTGTTCCGCCACCTCGCCGACGACGACGCCGACGATTATCTCGCGATCGTCACGTGTCTCTGTGACACGCTCGCCTCCGACCTGTCCGCCACCGAGATCGCCGACCGCATCCCGGGTAGGCCGCTGACCGCGCAGGTCGTCGAGCAACGCTGCCGCCGCCTCGTCGAGTGGGGCAACCTGACGGCGACCCGGCCGGCGGGGGTCGACACGGACACCGATCGCGACCGGTTCCGGGTGTCCGTCTTCGGCGGCCGGGTGCATCGCGAGGCGGCCGCCGTCCTGACCGCGCGCGACGGTGCCCGCGAGGTGGCCCGCGAGGTGCTCGGCCTGATCGCCGGAGATCTCGCCGGCCTCGCGGACGCGCTGGGGACGGCCCGCACCGACCCGGAGGCGGTGTCCGGCCTCGTCACCAGCGTCTTCACGCACCATCGGACGTTCACCGACAGCATCGCCGACTTCTACGCGTATCTCGCGGACGTGCTGGCCCGGCTCGATCTGTCCGGGGACGAGTTCGGCCGGCTCAAGACACTGCTGCTCGAATACGTCGATCTGCTCGACGGCGACGTCGCCCGGCACACCCCGGTCATCGCGGCGCGTCTCGACGCGCTGATCCCCCGGCTCGATCCACTGCTCGCGGCACTCCCCGGCCCGCCCGTTCCGGACGGTATCCCGGTCGCGCGGCCCGCCGGCCGCACCCGCAGCGACTGGGAGACACTCGCCGCCTGGTACGCCGCGGATGCCGGGCCGAAGCAGTTGCGGGAGGCGGCCGGGCAGGCACTGGGCCGCTTGCTCGGACACACCCGGCGACGGCTCGCGCCCACCGGCGCGAGCGGCTCACGACGTGCCGATCTGCTGGCGCTGGCCGGACGATTCGCGGAATCCTCGGATGCGCAGGCACACCGGTTGTTCGCCGCGCACTTCGCCGCCTACCCGAGCCGGCACCTGCTGCTCGGCCCCGACGAGCCGGACCCGCGGATCGGGCCGGGCACCTCGTGGTGG
>NZ_JBMBTE010000133.1:0-13068 GCF_048897285.1 Rhodococcus sp. O3 | reverse complement strand
GGCCAGCGCACCGGCCACGGGCGGTCCGATCAGTGCCGGCAGCACCCACGCGCTGGTGAGCACGGTGAACACCCGCGCCCGGAACTCCTCGGGATAGGCGACGGCGACCAGCACGTACAGGGCAACCCCGGCGAGCCCGGACCCGAATCCCTGCACGGCCCGGCCCGCGAGGAATACGACCATATCGGGGGCTGCGGCCACCCCGATCAGGCCGGCCGAGAACACCGCCACCCCGGTGTAGAGGGCGGGTCCGGGGCCTGATCGGTCGATCCACACTCCGGCGACGCAGATCGCGAACACCGACATCGCGATCGGGGCGGCGAACGCCAGCGCATACGAGGCGAGCGCCCCGAACTCGTGGCCGACGACGGGCATCACCGTCGCGACGGCGAACGATTCGAACGCGAACAGCGCCGACAGGAAGAACAGCCCGACCGTCGTCGCGCGGAACCGGCCCGACCACAGCGGGGGCACGGAGACGACCGTCATGCGGTCACCTCGACCACGCCTCGCCCGAGCGAACGGTACGTCCCGTCGGTTGAAGGAATCGGGTGTACCGCTCGCTCGGGAAGCCGGGGGGGCTCGAAACGCGGACCGAACTCGCGCCGGGCAATCGGGTGCATGGCCGCCTCCGTTCGTCGGGTGTGGTCCCAGCGAACAACCTCCAGCCGACTCGAGGTCAAGAGGCACATTGTTAACCTCTACCCGTGCTGCTCTCCGATCGTGACATCCGCGCCCAGCTCGCCTCCGGGCATCTGGGCATCGACCCCTTCGACCCGGAGATGGTGCAGCCGTCGAGTGTGGACGTCCGCCTCGACAGCCTGTTCCGCGTCTTCAACAACACGCGCTACACGCACATCGACCCTGCTCAGCGTCAGGACGAGCTGACCTCTCTCGTGCAGGCCCCGCCCGGCGAACCGTTCGTGCTGCACCCCGGCGAGTTCGTGCTCGGCTCGACGATGGAACGCTGCACGCTGCCCGACGACCTCGCCGGTCGTCTCGAGGGCAAGTCGTCGCTCGGTCGCCTCGGACTGCTCACGCATTCGACCGCCGGATTCATCGACCCGGGCTTCGACGGGCACATCACCCTCGAACTGTCGAACGTCGCGAACCTGCCGATCACGCTGTGGCCGGGCATGAAGATCGGCCAGTTGTGCCTGTTCCGCCTGACCAGCCCCGCCGAGCATCCGTACGGCAGCGCGAAGGTCGGGTCCAAGTACCAGGGCCAGCGCGGGCCGACCCCGTCGAAGGCGTACCTGAACTTCGCGCACGACCACCCGGACGCCCGCCCGAGCTGACGCTCACCCGAGTCGGGTAGCCCCCTACCCGTGCCCCGCGGCGCGGCCTGCTCGACGATGAGGACACATCCTCTGCACGATCGTCCGCCTCCACCGACTCGATCGTGGCGGTCGACGTTCGACGCGATCCGATCGTCCGTCCGTCCGGCCGAGCCCACTGCGCCGTGATCCCCGCAGATTCGGGTAGTCGGCTACTCGTGTGAACCGCATTTCCCCCTCGTACTTTCGAAGACGTCACCCGATCCGACGACGAGGGGAGCGCCCGATGACAGAGTCCGAACCACGCAGTCCACGTTCATCGGACACGGTGCGGGTGTACCTGCCGAGCAACGCCGCACACGACCTCGACGCGGTCGGGAAGATCTCCCGGCAGGTGCTCGAGAAACTCGGTTGCCCCGGCTGCACATCCGGGTTCGAGATCCGGTTCATCGAGCTGCGGGACTTCGCGGTGGACCCCGACAGTCTCGACGTCCGGGAGATCCCCGGTGCACCGAGATACTGACGTCGCCGAACTCGAACCGCAAACACTCTGGGACGTCGACCCGGCCGGGGTCCTCGACGCTCTCGACGAGGGGCGTGTCCGGGTGTTCTCGAACCGCGGTCGTATTCGGTGTCCGTGGAGATCTGATGCCGGCCGGATTCGCGTAGTGCACTACTCGTGACGGCGGCCCGGTACCGGGCGACGCTGAATACGATCCGAATCCACTTCTCGCCGAAAGCGATGCCATGACCATCATCTCCAACACCAGGGTCCATGGGTCCGGCGACAACGCCGCGGCCTATCTCACCGAACGCGAACACCAGCGCCGCGCCGCGGCCCGGCGCATCGTCGACCGGTCCGATGTGCGGGTCGGCAACGAGCAGGTACTCGGGGAACCCGGCGGGATCGCCCGCGCCGACGACCCCGCGCGCATCGCGAAGCGTCTCGACCGGGTGAGCCGCTACTACCGCGGTGGCGATCCCGCCGATGCGTCGGCGGGTGCCGATCCCGCCGCGTTGGTCGAATCGGCGCTCGAACGCGCCCCCGCGATCCTCGGATCCGGCACCGAGGACGTGGAGTCGATGCTCGAAAAGATCATCAACACGGCGGATTTCGTGGGGGTGCGCTATCTCGACGAGGGAGTGGCGGCCGCGCGCGCGATCGGTCGCGTCCACATCCTCGGCGCGGACGGATCACGGCTCGGCTTCGGCACCGGCTTCCTGGTCTCCCCGCACCTGCTCCTCACCAATCATCACGTGCTGCCCGACGCGGTCATCGCGGGGGCGAGCGTCGTCGAGTTCGACTTCCAGGACGGCATCGACGGCCACCCCCTGACTCCGCGATCGGTGCCGCTGGATCCGGGACGGTTCTTCGTCGCCGATCGGGAACGGGATTTCGCGCTCGTCGCCGTCGACGCGCCGCCGGATGTCCTCGCGCAGTACGGCTTCAACCGCCTGACCGCTGCCCAGGGCACGGTGGTCATCGGCGAGTTCGTGACCATCGTGCAGCATCCGCGCGGTGAGAAGAAGCAAATCGCGTTGCGGGAGAACAAGATTGTCGACATCCCCGAGATGTTCGTGCACTACTCCGCGGATACCGAACCCGGATCCTCCGGTTCCCCGGTGTTCAACGACCAATGGGAGGTCGTCGCGTTGCACCACGCGAGTGTGCGGGCACCACAGCAGACCCAGTTCGGCGGATTCCTCAACGAGGGCGTGCGGATCAGCCGGATCCTGCAGTTCCTCCGCGACCGTGATCTGCCGCCCGAACAGCGGGCACTGGTCGAGGAGTTGACCACCGCCGAACGTCCGGAGCTGCTCACCGATCGGCCGGTCCCGCAGTCACGTCTCGGCACCGCGGAAACATCGGATGGTGCTGTGGCAGTGAATATTCCGCGCGACCGGTCCGTGGAGATCACCGTGCGGGTCGGTGCGACCGCAGCGGACGCGACGATTCCACCGTCCACGACCGAGGCCATCTCCATCGATCCCGACTACAGCCGGCGCGGCGGATACGACCCCGGCTTCCTCTGCACGGCGCTTCCGCTTCCGGTCGTGACCGGGGATGCGGTCTCGGTGGCATCCCATGAGCTTCGCTACCACCACTTCAGCGTCGTCATGCACCGGCGGCGCCGGTTGGCTCTCTTCACCGCGGTGAACATCGACGGTGGACTCGCGCAGAAACCGCGACGGGACAGCGACCGGTGGATCCGCGATCCGCGTCTTTCCGCCGACGAGCAGACGGGGGAGGAGGTCTACCGCGACAATCCGCTCGACCGTGGTCATCTCGTGCGTCGCCTCGATCCGGCGTGGGGTCCGCTCGCGAAGGCCGCGAACGACGACACCTTCCACTTCACCAACTGCACCCCGCAGCATCACGATTTCAACGCCGGCAGCACGCTGTGGCTCGGGCTCGAGGACTATGTTCTCGGCAATGCCGACAACCGGGATCTGAAGGTGAGCGTGGTGACGGGGCCGATCCTCGCGGACGACGATCCGCTGTATCGGGGTGTCGCTCTGCCCCGCCAGTACTGGAAGGTGGTGGCGATGACGAAGTCCGACGGCACGTTGTCCGCCACCGGGTATCTGCTCAGCCAGGCCGCGCTGCTCGACGAGTTCCTCGCGGGTCCGGAGGAGTTCTCGTTCGGTGCCTACCGCACCTTCCAGGTTCCGGTGCGGCGCATCGCGTCGATGACGGGTCTGGGCCTGGACGCCTACGTCGCCGGTGACCCTCTCGAGCGCATCGAGGCGGGTGTCTCCGTCCGTGAACTGCTGCGACCACAGGATCTGATCCTGTGACCCCATCCCGGATTGCGGTCTGTGACCGCCCGGCCGGTCGTTGCCCCGTCGCTCCGCCGCGACGCGGCAATGGTTGGCCCGGTTCCGGTTATCGGGGACAATATTGGACATGTGGTGGTGGATCGCCATAGGCGTCGCGGTGTGGGTGATGGTCGCGGTGGCCGCCGCGCTGATCATCGGGCGCATTCTCCGCCGTGCCGACGTGGAGGAGCAGATCGTCGAGATTCAGCGCAGCCGGCGAGACGACTCCCATACGGAATTGAGCTGACACGCCGAAATCGTTTGTACTAGCGAGTAACGATCTTTATCGCTACTGTCCACTGCGGTCGTCCTCCAACCCCCCTGCGTGGGCGGCCGCGCAGGCTGGTCATCCCCCCATCACCGGTCTGTAGAGGCCCCGCCGGCCCCCACCACTGTCGGCGGGGTCTCGCCTTTCCGGCGCGCACCCCGACCGATCTGCCCGATACCCTGGCGCCATGACGACGGGGCCGCGGATCACCATCACGTACTGCACACAGTGTCAATGGCTGCTGCGTGCCGGATGGATGGCGCAGGAACTCCTGAACACCTTCGGCTGCGACCTCGGTGAAGTAGCCCTGATTCCCGGCACGGGTGGAGTCTTCCAGGTAACCGCGGACGAGCAGCTCGTGTGGGATCGCAAACGCGACGGGGGCTTTCCCGACATCGTCACCCTCAAGCAGCGGGTGCGTGACGTCGTCGATCCCGACCGGGATCTCGGGCACGGGGACCGGACGACGCGCGCCTAGAGTTTCCGGACCGATCCGATATGCACAGCCGATCCCGGCACCGTAACGTTCGGCGAACGTCGCCCGACGTACCGTTGGCATGGTTTGTCCGGATCGGTGCGGGAGAGGTCCCCAGTGTCAGAAGGAAGCATCCGCGACGCGCAGTTGCGTCGTGAACTCGGTGTTCCCCCGTCGTTCGACCTGCTGGGGCACCTCCGGGATCTCGTGCGCGTCGCCCTGCCCGCGTTCCTGATCGCAGCGGTCGGCGCCGCGCTCGTCTTCATCGTGCGCGACAGCGGACCGGGCGTCTACGAGTCCCAGGTGGTGGCGGAGATCCGCAGCACCTCCCCGATGTACGGCGGCGACGCGAACCTCGGGCAGCTCACCGCCCCCTACGTCGCACTGTCCTCGGACTCCGAGGTGGTCGCGCTCATCGGGGAGGCGATGGGTGAGGGCTGGGATGCGGCGACCGTCGAGGGCCACATCGAGGTTTCGCCCGGTCCGTCGCCCACACTGCTGATCGTGAACGCCACCGCGGGATCCCAGGCCGAGGCCGACGAACTCACCGGAATCGTCGTCACCTCGCTCGACCGGGTGCAGTCCGGGCGGAATCGGGCAGCCGTCGACGCGAGCGTGGCCGAACTCGACACGACCATCGCCGACCGGCGTGCCGAACTCGCGAGCCTCGACCCGGAGTCCCCGGCGTATGCGGCGTTGCAGGGAGAGATCGACGCGCGAATCGACGAGCAGCGTCAGCTCCGCGCCAGCTTCAGAAGTGCCCAGCTGCAACTGCTGGCGTCGCCGAACAGCAGCGGCGAGAAGGTGTCGCCGAAGCCGGCCGCCGAGGCGATGGTCGCGTTCCTCGCGTTGTTCGTAGTCGCCGCCGAGGCCCTGGTGGCGCTGAGCGGTCGCCGCGGCACCACCAACAGCCCGGAATGGGCGCGGCGGCTGTCCCGTCGCTACCGGACCGCACTGCAGATCGAGCCCACCGACGTCCTCGGGCTGCCACTGGACACGACCGTCATGGTGAATCAGCGTGCGTCCCTGGGAGAGTCGATTCTGATCCTTGGGGGCGCCGGAGTGCAGTCGGATCCGCGGAGCTTCGCCGGTGCCGCCGCAGACAGGATCACCCGGGCCGCATTGACCGACCGCTGGTGGCAGACGGTCCCGACCGACGAACTGGCGCTCGCGGTGGTCGTGGTCGCGTCCGCCGAGAGCGAGCGCGCGGCCGTCGAGGATGCGGTGCGCGCCCTGGCCGAGATCGAGGTGCCCACCCGCCTCGTGCTGCTCGGGTCCGGACCGCGCGGCAGTCTGTTCGGTGCCCTGGGTTCACTGCGAGCCTCAGGTTCTCGACGCGCCACAGACACATCCGTCGCCCCGGCTCCGGCGCCGATGCAGGCTGCGGCTCCGCCGCCGATGCAGGCTGCGGCTCCGCCGCCGATGCAGACTCCGGCGCCGATGCAAACTTCGGTCCCGGCGGAACCGGTGGCACGGAACGTCCCGGCTTCCCCCGTGACGCCGGCCGCACCGGCGTGGGCGGAGAGCCGTCCGCCGAGCCCGCCGGTGAACGTCGAACAGGTCTGGCGCACTTCCCGGCCCCCCGAGACCTGGAGGGCTCCTGCGCCCAACGGTCAGCAGGTTCCGATGCCGTACCCGGGGCAGGGCAACGGGAACCCTGCGCAGCAGGACAGAGCCGAACTCGGCGCACAGATCGTGCACGACGATTCGCGCGGGCCGGGTGCGCCCCCGGACTCGTGGGGCCGCTGACGGTTACGACGCGACCGGGGGTGGCGTCGGGGACTCCGAGTCGAGGGTGTCGGAAACCCCGGTGCATGCGGTTGCGGCCGATTGCACCACCGCCAGAGACGGTTTCGCAGTGAAGTTGTACTCGAGCAAACCGAAGTTCTGTTCGCGGTCGGACAGGTTGGTGCCGTGGTTGCGCAGCGTGTACACGAACACCTTGTCGACGTACCCGAGCCGGCGTGCCTCCGCGATGCCGTCGCGGATGATGTCCGCCTGCCGTTGAGCGCTCACCGCGTCGCTCGCCCGGCCCGTGGGTGCACCGAATTCGGTCGCCCAGATCTCGGTGGCCGAGTCGCCGTACTGCACCATCGTGTCCCGCATGAACCGCATGCGGTAGAAGGTGTTCCAACTCTGGGTGCTCGCATCGGACGGTAGCGCCGGCCAGCTGTAGGGGTGGACGGACAGTGCGTCGAAATACTGTTGTGCTCCACGCTGATAGAGCTGCTGCACATAGGTGGTGGGCGCGATGTTCGTGCCGTCGTCGACCGCCGGTGCGAGGCCTCCGTTGAGGATCATCGCGCCGGGCTGCACCGAACGGATGGCCTGCGCTGCGGCGGACAGCAACTGCACGTAGGCATCCGCGTTCGGGGCGGGCCGGAAGAAGTTCACCAGATTCGGTTCGTTCCAGATCTCCCACGTGGCGACCTTGCCGTTGTAGCGTTCCGCGGCCTGCTTCGCGAAGGTCGCGAAAGTCGCCGGATCCGCGGGCCGGCCGTGCGAATCGGAGGTACCGGCCACCCGGGCCCAGGCCGGGGTGTAGGTGACGATGCCGAGCAGATTCAGTCCGCGCGCGCGGGCCCGGTCGACGAGTCGATCGATCGCGGACCAGTTCTGTTGTCCTCGGGTGGCTTCCACGACCGACCAGTCGACGTCGAATCTCAGCCAGCGGATTCCCGTGTTCCACATGGTGTCGAGTTCCCGGGTGAGGTCGGCGTCCGAGAGACCCAGCATGGGCGCGCCACCGGAAATGCCGAGGTCGGAGGTGGTGCAGCCGGTCGGCGGCGGCGGTGCGGGCGGGGCGCAGGCGACGGTGGCGGCGAGGAATCCGGTGACGAGCACCGGTGCTGCGGATCGGAACAGGCGTGAATGTCGCACGGCGATACCTTCTTCCGGTCTCGTCCGGTGTCCGGACGTCTGGCGGTACCCGGGCGTGCGCAGGCACGAGCCGCGGCCTGTAACCTACGAGCGTCCCGGACCGATACCCCGGCGAGGGCATCGGTGACAACGGTTACCACCCGTCACAGTGGTAACAGCAGTAACAGAGCCATCGGGAAGAATGTATCGACATGAGGGGCCGTGCCGCCGGTATTTGCCGACGATTGTCGTACACGGCTGTGGGCAGACGCGAACCGGCGGCAGTGCAGCGACCCTCGTCGGGATGATTCGATGACGTTCGCGATCCACGACGAGTCCGCGATCGAGACGATCCTGGACGACTGGCACGACCTGACCACGCGCATCCCGCACCGGGTGGCGACCCGTCCGTCCTACGCATTGACGTGGTTCCGCGCCCTCGGCCGCGGACGCCTCGCGGTGTGCGCCGTCCGCCGCAACGGGCGTCTCGTCGCGGTGGCACCGCTGCACAGCCGGAGCCGTCTCGGTGTCCGTGCGTACCGGGTTCTCGGGCACGGCCTCGCGACCATCGGTGGGGTGCTCGCCGAGGACGACGACGCACTGAACGAATTGGTCGATGCCCTCGCCACCCGGCGGATTCCACTGCAACTGACACATCTGGAATCGACGGACCCCCTCATCGCGGCCCTCCGCAGATCCAACTGCTGGCACGTCGACGCATACATCGACGATCACTGCCTGACCATCGATCTCGAGCCCGGACAGAACGCGGCGGCGTTGCGCGGCAAGAAGACCCTCAAGGCGCTCCGGCGCATCGAACGATCGCTGGAGAAGGCCGGCACCCCGGCGTCCGTCGAGATCGTCACGGAACCGGCGGATCTTGCCCGGCGATGGCCGGACATCGCCGGTGTCGCCGCCCGCGCCGACGCCGACAGCGGCCGCGTCGACTTCTGTGCCCCGCCGATCGCAGCGTTCACCCGGCCGTTCCTCGAGGCCGAAGCGCGCGCCGGGTCGCTGCTCGTCGCGGGCCTGATCGTCGGCGACCGCTGGGTCGCGCACGAGATCATGTTCCGCACCGGCGGCACCGCGGAGATGTGGATGGCCCGGTTCGATCCCGACGCTGCGCACCTGCGACCCGGACACCTGCTGCATCGGTGGCTCGCCGACCACCACGACGACCTGGGCATCACCCGATTCGACTACCTGCTCGGAACTTCGGAATTCAAATCCCGTTGGGCCAACGGGGGATACGACGCGGTCACGGTCACCGCCACCCCGCGGGGCCGACCGCTGCACCGGTGGACGCTCGACGTCGCCGACCGCGCCGCCGACCGGATCCGCCCGCTTCGATCCGTAATCGAAATACGCTGACTGCCAACGGAGTCAGATGCACCCGGGGGTGGACGCGGCGCGCTGCACCACGGCCATCGCGGGTTTCGGATCGAGATCGTGGTCGACGATGCCGAAATTCTGCTCGCGGTCGGCGGCAGCGTTCCCCCGATCGACGAGACTGTAGACGAACAGCTTGTCGACGAACGGCAGCCGCCGCTGCTCGTTGATGCCGTCGCGCAGGATCTCGGCCTGCTCGTCGGGGGACACGCTGTCCTCGCCCGATCCGGTCGGTGCGCCGAACTCGGTGGCCCAGATCCGGGTGTCCCCGTCGTCGTGGTCCGCCATGACGGCGTGCAGGTTCCGCATGCGGTAGTAGGCGTTCCAGCGCCGCGTCCCGGCATCGGAGGGCAGTGCCGGGTAGCTGTACGGATGCATGCCCACGGCATCGAAGTCGTCTTCGACGCCCAGGGCGTACAGCTCGTCGAGAAAGGTCGTGGGGCTGATGTCGGTGCCGTTGTCGGTGGCGGGGGACAACCCGCCGGTGACGATCACCGCGTCCGGCGCTGCGGCCCGGATCGCGGTCGCCGCGGCGGAGAGAAGCCTCGCGTACTGTTCGACATCCGGTGCGGGCGTGAAGAACTGCGTCAGGTTCGGTTCGTTCCAGATCTCCCAGTGGCGCACCGTACCCGCGTACCGGGCCGCGGCATCCCCGGCGAAGCGGCCGAACTCGGCGGGATCGGAGGGGCGGCCGTGCGAGTCGTCCCCCGACTCCTCGATGCGTGCCCACGCGGGCGTGTTGGTGATCAGACCGAGCACCTGCAATCCGCGTTCGACGGCCGCGGCCACGACCCGATCGACGCCGCTCCAATCGCTCCGGCCGCGTTGCGGTTCGACCGTCGACCAGTCCACGTCGAAGCGGATCCAGCGGGCACCGGACGCGTCGACGAGATCGAGATACCGATCGAGACGGTCGGCGGGCATCGCGTCGAGGCCGGACCCGGTGGCGATCCCGAGACTGTCGGCGGTGACCGACGGGTCGCACGGCAGGTCCGGGTCCGGGACGCAGGCCGTGGCGGTGAGCACCACTGCGGTCAGAGCGGCGATCGTCCCGGCGACGGCGCGGCGGGGAAACGACTCAGCCACGCAGCAACTCCTCGAGCATCCGGGGGACGGTGGTCGTGCGGTCGTGGTTGTCCTCGACGCGGCGGCGGGCGGTCTCCCTGACCGACCGGCGCAGGTCGTCGTCGGTGAGCATCCGGTGGAGCGCCGCGGCGAGCGCCGCGGGATCCCCGGGCGGAACCAGGAGTCCCGCACCGTCTCTCAGCAGTACCGATGTGCCGCCGTGATCGGTGCCGACCACCGGCACGCCCACGCTCATCGCCTCGAGCGCCACCAGCGGCCCGGCTTCGGGGGAGGTGCTGGCGGACACGGCGACGTCCCAGGTGCGCAGTGTCGGCAGCGGTTCCACGCGGCCGAGGAAGACGACGCGGCCGTCGAGGTCGGGTTCGCTTGCCCGCCTGCGGAGTTCCTCGGCGTACGGTTCGTCGCCGGGAAAGGGCGCGCCGGCGATCTCGAGCCGGACCCCCGGAATCCGGGATACCGCGTCGAGCAGCACCCGATGCCCCTTCCACGGGGTGAGCGCACCCATCATGCCGATCACCGGGGTCGCCGCGACGGCCGGGGCGACCGTGAAGTCGGGAACCTCGACACCGAGATGCGCGACCGTCACGTCGAGCCCCAGTTGTCGCGGAGGCCGGGCCGTCGGCTCCGAAACCGCGACGGCACGGGTGATTCCGCGGCGCGACAATCGCACGATCCCTCGTTGCTTGGCGCTCGACAGGGTGTCGTGCACGAGCCACACTGCGCCGGGTATCCGCGCGACCGCGACGGCGGGCAACGCGAACAGCGAGTTCACGATCACCGCGTCCTCGCGTCCGTGCAGTTCCGTCCGCAGGATCCGGCCGGTGCGCAGCCAGTCGGCAGCGAGCCGGGCAAGCGTCGTGGTCTTGGCGAGTCCGCGTTCGCCCTGCGGTCCGAGCAGCGGGATCGCGAGGATGTCGACCTCTGCGGGCAGTCGCGACCGCAACGGCCCGTCGGGGCAGGCGACGGCGACCGCGCGACCCTCGTCGAGGGCACACCGCACCAGTTGCAGCATGACCAGTTCGGCGCCGGACACCTGGGCGGTGTGGGTGACGAAGACGACGCGGCGCCGCGTGGAAGGAGCCTGATGGGAATTCACGTGTGCTACCTGGACTTCAGGAGATGGACGAGGCGGATTCTCCCCGCGACGGGCAGGAACTGCATGCCCGCGAGGACGAGTGTGGGCGCGACCGCGGCGGTCACGATCCACGGGATGTGGAAGCGGTCGGTCAGCAGCGTCGCCCACACGGTCACCGCGAAACCGAGAATCGCGACACCGATGATCGCGCCGACCGGGAACAGTCGACGGACCGGGACCGTGCGGGCGACGACGATCCAGATGGCGGCCAGAAGAACCAGATCGGTGACGAGCGTTGCGATCGACGCCCCGAAATAGGACCACCGCGGAATCATGACCAGATTGAGTGCGACGTTCGCAGCGAGACCGGCGAGCGCGACCCACGGATAGACGCGGTGGCGGGACGTGGAGACGAGCACCATCAATCCGAGTTCGGTGAGCATGGACAGGGCGCTGCCGAGCACGAGGAACCGGCCGGCGTCGGCGGCCTCGGCGAAACGGGAACCGTAGAGCAGATCCATCAATGCCGGTGCGACGGGCCAGAACGCGGCGACGGCGACCGCACCGAGCACGGTGAGGAGGATCGCCGATTCGCGGGTGCGCCCGCGGAATCGCTCGGTGTCCCCGGGCCACGTCGCGACGAGCAGGGTGGTGACGGGACCGACGACGGTCGAGGCGACGATCCCGAGGAGGTCGGCGAACTTGTAGCCGACGGTGTAGAGCCCGACGGAGTCGAACGAGTCCATCCGGCCGAGCATCAGCACGTCGATCTTCGACAGGATCGTGATGAGCGCGAAGCCGATGCTCAACGGCACGGCCTCGGCGAGCATCTCGCGCCATCGCCACAACTGGGCGCGGGACGCGGGTACGGGACCGGCGATCCCGTTTCGCACACCGCGGATCTTGACGACGATCGCGACGATCTCGTTGATCACCGCCGGCACGACGAGCACCAGCAGCACGGGGGCGAACAGCACCGCGGCGACGGTGCAGACGAGCTGGACGAGCTGGCCGAGTGTCTCGGCGACCGCGACGTACGCCATCCGTAATCGGCTCTGGTACATCACCGTCAGCGCGTGACTGGGGGTGGCGACCACGACGACGAGACCGGCGATCACGGTCGCCCACACCACATCCGACGGATAGCCCATCACCAGCACGTAGGCGATCGCCAGCAGGTGACCGAGCATGCCCAGCGCGGCGCGCAGCGCGATGAACGCGGTCGTCACATAGGACACTTCCCACGGGTTGCACTCGACGAGTTTCGCGAGGACCACGCGGCCGACACCGAGATCGGTGACGACCGACAGCAGCCCGAGCAGACCGAAGACGAAAGAGAACTTGCCGAAGTCGTCGGGTGACAGCGCCCGGGCGACGATCATCGATCCGGTCCAGCCCATCGCGGCGACCGCGACGCGGCTGCCCAGCATCGTGATCGTGTTGCGGCGGGCGTCGCGCGCGTCGAGTTCGGGGGTCTGCGGTTCGTGGATCGTGTCCTCGCGGATCTTCGCGGCGATCCGCTGCAGCACGACCGTCTCGGCGGCGACGTCGCCGTGGACACTGCCCTGGCCGGTCCCGTAGCTGGGGGCGCCCAGCGCGGACCACGACGCGGTGTCCCAGAGCCGGGCGTGCCGACCGACACTCGACTGGGTGGCGAAGGACGGCGCGACCGCGGGTTCGCCGAGGTCGTCCGGTCGTGTGTGCCTGCCCATCGCTACCTCAGATCCGCAGCCCGGCGTGGCGGTAGGCGTCGAGGGTCAGCTCCGCGGTGCGGTCCCAGGTCGAGGCCGCGGCGGTGACGACCGCCCGGCTGCGCAGG
>NZ_JBMBTE010000132.1:0-13416 GCF_048897285.1 Rhodococcus sp. O3 | reverse complement strand
GGATCCGCTCGAACCGCTCGAGCCGCTGGAACCACTCGAACCGCTGGAGCCAGTGCCCCCGATCGGGCTGTCGGGCTTCGGCAGGGTCTCCGGGCACGGGTCGGCGCACGGGTCCGCCGGCAGCGGCGTCTGCGGCACCCGCGTCGTGTCCGGGACGGGACCCGGCACCTCGACCTGTACGAACTCCGGGTACGGCACCGGCAGCTTCAGGACGCGCGGAATCTCGATCGCCGGCCCGCCGGATTCGGATTTCTCGGCGGACGGATCGAAACCGGTCTCCCCGCACGAATTCACCGGAGCTGCGCCGTCTGCGCTCGCGGGCACCGCGAGAAGCGGCAGGGTCAGTGAGACGAGCGTCAGCGACGTGAGCACCGCGCGACGGGACATGGGCGCCTCCTGACGGAACTGCACTCGAGTGCGGAACCAGGAGAACCTAGCAAATCGGGCCCGTTCACATCCGGAGGCGGCGCACGGCCAGGACCCCGGCGAGTCCGGCCAGATAGATCCCGACACCCGTGACGGCGAGGGTGGGCGACCGTCCGTCGGGCGCGACGAAGACGGCGGCCGCGGCGATCGCGGCGAGGAACGCGATGTTGAACACGGTGTCCTGGAGCGCGAAGACCTGGCCGCGCCGGGCGTCGTCGATCTCGATCTGCATCGCGGCGTCACCCGAGAGCTTGACGACCTGTCCGGCGAGACCGAGAAGGAACGCGGCGACGAGCAACGCCGTCTGGGTGAGCAGCGTGACGAACAGCAGTTGCACGATCGCGGCCGTCAGCAGTGCCCCGGTGATCGTGCGCGGCCGTCCCGCCCGGGGCAGGAGGATCGGGGTGACGATCGCGGCCACGAGCATCCCCGTCGCGGTCGCTGCGACCGCGACACCGAACCCGGTGAGTCCTTCGGCCGCGGAGCCGTTTCCGCCCTGGCGCAACACCAGAACCATGATCAGGGTGTCGATGCCGAAAACGATGCGGTGGGTGCCGATTCCGATCATTGCGACGGTGACGCCGGGTGCCTGCCAGACCGCGACGGCGCCGGTGTGCAGTCCGTCGAGGACGGATCGCACGGCGCTGCGTGGCAGGATCTCGTCCGGACCGAGACCGTGCCGCGGGAAGCCGCCGGCGGCAACCGCCGCGATCACCGATCCGGACGCTCCCAGCGCGACCGCGATTCCCGAGCCGGTGTCGCCCGCGCCGACGATCCCGATGGTGGTCACCGCGACCGCGGCACCCGTGGCCGACACTCCCGATCCGACGGTCGCGAGCACGGAATTGACCGGTACGAGCCAGGATTGGGCCACGGTGTGCGGTAGCGACGCGGATACCCCGGCGAGCACGAACCGGCTCACGCCGACCGCGGCGAGCGCCAGCAGCAGCAGGGTGGTCTCTCCCCCGCCGGTGAGCAACACCGCGGCCGCGGAGAGGATGAATGCGCCGCGCAGCATGTTGGCCCACAGCAGCACGAGGCGACGATCCCAGCGGTCGAGCAGCGCACCGGCGAACGGTCCGACGACCGAGTACGGCAGCAGCAGGACCGCGAACCCCGCGGCGATGGCGGCCGGATCGGCGTGCCGTTCGGGGTTGAACAGGATTGCCCCACCGAGCGCGGCCTGGAACAGTCCGTCGCCGAACTGGCTCGCGAAGCGGACGGTGGTGAGCCGGGCGAGGTCCGGTGAGTGACGGAGAGCCGTCGCCGTGGATCGCCATGCCTGCCGCTTCGACTCCTGCACGACCCGACACTATCCCCCGCCCGAGAGGCGGTGGGAACGTCAGGCCGCCGCCCGGTGCTCGCGCCACCACCGCACGGTTTCGGCGGCGGCCACCGGCAGCGGTGTGGCCGTCACCCCGAGTGCCTCCTCGCTGCGGCTCGAGTCCATGACGAACGGGTCGGTGAACTGGTAGAGCATCTCCGCGAGCTCGCGCGCGTCGCGGTTGACCAGGGCGCCGCCGCGCAGCACCCACGCGGGGATGGTGCCGACCTTCGGTACCGGCACGCCCGCGGCGGTCGCGAACGCGGCGACCATTTCCCGCTGCGTGACGGCCGGGGCGGTGGGTGCGTGCACGACGGTGTTCCACACGGCGGGGGTGTCGGCGGCGGCGATCATCGCGGCGGCCAGGTCCGGCACATAGGTGAACGAGTGCGGGACGTCGGCCGAGCCGAGCACCCGCGGGGTACGTCCCGCGAGGATCGTGGGGACCATGCGCTCGCCGGCGTGGGCGTTCAGCGCGCGCGGACCGAAGTAGTCGGACGCGACGACGCTGACCGTGGGAGTGGTGTGCGCGGCGCGTGCGGCGAGCAGGCGGGCGCGGACGCCGCGCTTGCCGGTGGTGGCGTTGCGCGGGGAGTCCTCGCGCATGACCCGGCCGGGCTCGCTGTAGGAGTAGAGGCTTTCCGGGAAGACCACGACCGCCCCGGCCTTCCCTGCCACGTCGAGAACGGTGCGTTCGGCGGCCGGGAGTTCGCGTTCCCACGCCTCGGCGCTGTAGGCGGAGCCGTGGATGCACATGTGGACGGCGGTGACCGTGTCGTCGCCGAATGCGGCGGCGAGGGCGTCCGGGTCGGAGACGTCGGCGCGGACGCGTTCGACGAGCGGATGGTCCGGTCCACTGCCGGAGCGGGTGAGGACGCGGACGCGCCGGCCGCTGTCGGCGAGCTGCTGGGCGACAGTCCAGCCGATGGGTCCGGCACCGCACACGACCTGGAGGTTCGACATGGTGTTCTCCTCTTCATCGAAATGTGAGCACTGCTCTCGTTTGCAACGAGCATGCGCCTCCACGCGGGCACTGTCAAGAGCACTGCTCACTTTTGTTGACAGTGCTCACGGATGAGGGCAGGCTCGGGGGTATGGCAGCAACGACACCCCGCGCCCGGGCCCGAGCGCAGACGATGGCCGACATCCTGCGTATCGGCCGCGAACACCTCGCCGTGCACGGCGCCGCCGCGCTGTCGCTGCGTGCCGTCGCACGCGACCTCGGCGTCGTGTCGTCCGCCGTCTACCGCTACGTCGCCAACCGCGACGAACTGCTCACGCTCCTCGTCGTGGACGCCTACGAGGAACTCGGCAACGCCGTCGACAACGCCGTCATGGTCGTCGACCCGCACGACGCGCCCGAACGCTTCCGCGCACTCGCCCGCGCGGTCCGCCGGTGGGCGCTGCGCGAACCCGCCCGCTACGCCCTGCTGTTCGGCAGTCCCGTGCCCGGTTATCGCGCGCCGGCCGAGCGCACCACCGAACCCGGCACCCGCGTCGTGGCCCGGCTCGTCGAGATTCTCACCAGCGCCTACGCGGACGGCACGCTGCGACTGCCCGAGCCGGACGGAATTCCCGGCAGCCTGCACGCCGACCTCGACCGGATCCGCAGCGAAACCGGCACCGATCTCCCCGACGCGGCCCTGGCCCGCGGCATTCTGCTGTGGTCCTCGCTGTTCGGTGCGGTGAGTTTCGAAGTGTTCGGGCAATACGGCGAGAACACCTTCGCCGCTCCCGACGACCTGTTCGAACACCATCTCGCGGTCCTCGCCGAGACGGTCGGTCTGACGGCTGCACCGGCAAAATCGTGAGCGGGGCTTACGGGCGTCCGGGTGGCGACAGTGGGATGATGTCCGAGTGGCGCAACACCAGGACGAACCCGAGGACCGAACGGCAGCAGCAACGCCGAACGTGCGGGCCGGGAGCCTGCTGGTGTCGGCCACCGACCTCGTCGAACCCACCTTCCGCCGCACCGTCGTCTACATCGTCGAACACAACGAATCGGGCAGTTTCGGTGTCGTGCTCAACCGCCTGAGCGACACCGCCGTCGGGGCGGTCCTGCCCCAGTGGGTCCCCGTCTCCGCCGAACCGAAGGCCTTGTTCGTCGGCGGCCCCGTCCGGCGCGACTCCGCGCTGTGCCTCGGCACCCTCCGCGTCGGCACCTCCGCCGACGGAATTCCCGGAGTGCGGCGCGTCGACGGACGCGTCGTCATGATCGATCTCGACACCGACCCGCAGGTCGTCGGACCCGTCGTCGAAGGTGTCCGGATCTTCGCGGGCTACGCCGGCTGGAGCGCCGGCCAGCTCGAGGGGGAACTGAAGAACCGCGACTGGATGGTCCTCTCGGCGCTGCCGCAGGACCTTCTCGCCCCGGCCCGCCTGGACCTGTGGGCCCGCGTCCTGCGCCGCCAGCCGCTGCCGCTCGCACTGCTCGCGACGCACCCCATCGAGGTCGAACGCAACTAGGTGGGCCTTCGGCCCCGGTGTGCCTTTGTGGCGGTCCCAGCCGCCACAAAGGCACACCGCTCAGTGAGCGAAATGCTTTTCCGTCGAATGCTTTCCGATCCCGCTCTTGCGCAGTTCGTCACACACCTCGACGAGGTCCGTGTGCAGCATCCGGGCCAGATCGGCGCTGAATCCCTCACGCACGACGATCCGCAGCACCGCGACGTCCTCTGCGTCCGCGGGCATCGTGTATGCCGGCACCTGCCATCCGCGGGCCCGCAGTTCGTGTGAGATGTCGAAGACCGTGAAGCCCGGATCGTCGGTCAGTTCGAAGGAGATGACCGGGATCGCCGTGCCGTCCGTGATCACGTGCATGCCCTCGATCTCGGAGATCCCCCGCGCCAACCGGACCGCCGTCGTGCGGAGTGTTTCCATGATCCGCTGGTAACCGGCGTGGCCGAGGCGCAGGAAGTTGTAGTACTGGCCGACGATCTGGTTGCCGGGTCGCGAGAAGTTCAGGGTGAACGTCGGCATGTCGCCACCGAGGTAGTTGACCCGGAACACCAGGTCCTCGGGCAGCGCGTCCTGGTCGCGCCACACCACGAATCCGATTCCCGGATAGGTCAGGCCGTACTTGTGGCCGCTGACGTTGATCGACGCCACGCGCGGTACCCGGAAGTCCCATTCGAGTTCGGGCCGCAGGAAGGGCACCACGAACCCGCCGCTCGCGGCGTCGACGTGCAACGGCACGTCCGGCCCACCCGACGCGGCAACCTCGTCGAGAACCGCGGAGATCTCCGACACCGGTTCCAGCTCACCGGTGTACGTGGTGCCGAGGATCGCGACGACGCCGATCGTGTTCTCGTCCACGGCTTCTCGCACCTGTTCCGGGGTGATCGAGTAGCGCCCGGGTTCCATCGGAAGGTACTTGGGCGTCACGTCGAAGTAGCGGCAGAACTTCTCCCATACCACCTGAACATTGCTTCCCAGAACAAGATTCGGACGGGAGGTGTCCCGGCCGGACGCTTCGTGACGTTGCCGCCACCGCCACTTGAGGGCGAGCCCGGCGAGCATCACCGCCTCGCTCGAGCCGATCGTCGACACACCCGTCGCCGACGACGGATCGAACTCCGTGAGCCCCGGCGCGTTGAACAGGTCCGCGACCATTGCGACACAGCGTTCCTCGATCGCCGCGGTCGACGGATACTCGTCCTTGTCGATGAGATTCTTGTCGAAGGTATCCGCCATGAGACGGCCTGCCTCCGGCTCCATCCATGTCGTCACGAAGGTCGCGAGATTGAGCCGGGAACTGCCGTCGAGCATCAGCTCGTCGTGGATGAACCGGTACACCGCTTCCGGTTCCATCGACCCCCGCGGCAGTCTCGCCGCGGGGACCGGGTCGGTGTCGAGGCGGGTCGTGTAGGCGGGAGCGAGAATCCCGTCGGGGTGTCGTCTTCGATGACTCACTGGAACCTCCGGGCATCCGGTCGATTGTGCTCCATGGAAATTCGCATTCCATTGAACCGGACCGGTCCGTACGATGTCCCCGTTTCCCCGTAGCTCGGTCGGCGCGGGGATTCAGCGCACGCGAGCGTCGGCGAGGCTGTTGAGCGCCCCGGCCATCTCCTGCGCCCGCTCCGTGGTCACGGTGAACTCGTGACCGCCCGCGGTGGTGAACACCAGCGCCGGGCCCGTGTTGGTCACCAGCCCGTACCGGCCGCGGCCCTTGGCCCGCAGCCCCCAGCCGCCCCAGTCCTCGAACGGCCGGGTCTCGGTGACCTTCGCGCCGATCATCTCGTCGAGGCCGTATTCGACCGCCGTCATGCCGAGGTTGCGCACGCGCACACCGGACTCGTCGACGGTCACCCGGAACCGGAGCAGGCTCAGCACCAGCACTCCGACCGGCAGGAAGATTGCGAGCGGCCACCAGGATCCGGCGGCGCCGCACACGAGCACGGCCGGGCCCAGCACCAGCAGCGCCAGCACGGTCGTGGTGCGGGTGCCGGTCCCGACCTGGTCGACGATCGGCAGCTCGACGCGACCGCGAGGGAGCTTCGCGTCCGGGGCAGCGGTCGCCGGGACCCGCTCCCGGTAGTCCCGGAGCAGCGCGGCCCCGACGAGCCCGACCGCGACACCGATCAGGACGCCGAGGCCGATCGACCACATCGGCAGCTGCGCCTGCGCCGCGTCGGCAAGGTCCAGTTGCGCCGCCAGCATCGTCACGTGGATGGTCGCCAGGAGTCCGGTGACGCCCAGCCCGACGACGAGCATGTACCGCCGCATCATCAGCATGGCCTGCGCGAGGGCCGCGATCGCGCTGCACCCGCCGCCGACCAGCACGATGACCAGGGCGATCGTCCACGCGTTCGAGATCGGTGAGGAGAACCCGTCCGGGTTCGGACCGGACCAGTGCGTCGCGATCTCGGCGGGCAGGCGAGGTTCCCACAGGACGGTGACCAGCACCGCGACCACCGCGGTGGCGATCGGAAGGGCGATGCCGAACAGGGCACCGGCGGGATCGATGATGCGGCGGGTCGTCACCGGCCCAGAGTAGGGACTGCGGGGCGATCCGCGAGAGTGCCCGAGACGTGTGTCGTCAGGCGGTGTGTGTCGTCAGGCGGTGGGCTCGCACGCGCCGCGCAGGCTGCACGCGCCGCAGGAGGTGCCGCAGCCCTCGGTCTCGTCGGGCTTGGTGGCCGCGGCCACACGCGCCGCGATGGATCCGCCGGCCCCGGCCGTGGCGAACGCCGCCACGACGGTGACGACGACGGCGACGACACCGGCGACGGTCGGCAGCGTCAGCGCGGCGACACCACCGGCGACGAGCAGCACGGCGGAACCGAGGATGCTGGGGGCCGCGACCTTGTTGGCCAGGGCGAACGTCTCGTCGTCGCGCAGTGTGTCGGCGGTGCGGACGCCGGCCCAACGGTTGCGTCCGAGCCGCCCGGTGAGCCCGGCGACGGCGACGACACCGACAGCGAGGGCGAGTACGAACAGCACGATGGCGACGATCAACACGGCGACCAGGATACCGCCGGACGCAGCCGCCGGTCCGGTCGGGTTCGGTCACGTTCTACCCTGGTCGGAGGTAACAGACGCCAGCCAAGTAGATAGCGACCGCCGTGACTCGTCCTGATCAGACTTCCACTCCGTCGTCCGACGCCACCCCGCAGCATCGGTACACCGCCGAGCTCGCCGGGCGGATCGAGCAGCGCTGGCAGGAGCTGTGGCGCGAACGCGGCACGTTCGAAGCGCCGAACCCGGTCGGCCCGCTGGCCGGCGACGTGCCCGCCGACAAGCTGTTCGTGCAGGACATGTTCCCGTACCCGTCCGGCTCGGGCCTGCACGTCGGGCATCCGCTCGGTTACATCGCCACCGACGTCTACGCGCGCTACCACCGCATGCTGGGCCACAACGTCCTGCACACGCTCGGTTACGACTCGTTCGGTCTGCCGGCCGAGCAGTACGCGGTGCAGACCGGCACTCATCCGCGCACCACGACCGAGGCGAACATCGCGAACATGAAGCGGCAGCTGCGCCGCCTCGGCCTCGGCCACGACGAGCGTCGTGCCGTCGCGACCACCGACGTGGACTTCTACCACTGGACGCAGTGGATCTTCCTGACCATCTACAACGCGTGGTACGACACGGAAGCCGGCAAGGCCCGCCGCATCTCGGAACTCGAGTCCGAACTCGAGTCCGGCGCCCGCACCCTCGACGACGGCCGCGACTGGGCCGCGCTGTCGGACGCCGAGAAGCAGGACGCGCTCGACGCCTACCGCCTGGTGTACCGCTCGGATTCGCTGGTCAACTGGTGCCCCGGCCTGGGCACCGTGCTCGCGAACGAGGAGGTCACCGCCGAGGGCCGCTCCGAGCGCGGCAACTTCCCGGTGTTCCGGAAGAATCTGCGGCAGTGGATGATGCGCATCACCGCGTACTCCGACCGTCTCATCGACGATCTCGAGTTCCTGGACTGGCCGGACAAGGTCAAGACGATGCAGCGCAACTGGATCGGCCGCAGCCACGGCGCCCAGGTGAAGTTCGCCGTCGACGGGCACGAGGCCGCCGAGATCGAGGTCTTCACGACCCGCCCCGACACCCTGTTCGGTGCCAGCTACGTCACGCTCGCTCCCGAGCACGCCCTGGTCGACGAGATCGTCGGCGGCGGGTGGCCCGAGGGCGTCGACGAGCGCTGGACCGGTGGCGCCGCCACTCCGGCCGAGGCCGTCGCCGGCTACCGCGCCTCGATCGCTGCCAAGTCGGATCTGGAGCGGCAGGAGAGCAAGGAGAAGACGGGCGTCTTCCTCGGCGCGTACGCCGTGAACCCGGTGAACGGCGAGAAGCTGCCGGTGTTCATCGCGGACTACGTGCTCACCGGCTACGGCACCGGCGCGATCATGGCCGTGCCCGGACACGACCAGCGCGACTGGGAGTTCGCGACCGCGTTCGGCCTGCCGATCCGCGAGGTCATCTCCGGCGGTGACATCACCGCCGAGGCGTACACCGGTGACGGTGTGCTGGTGAACTCCGACTACCTCGACGGTCTCTCCGTCGCGGACGCGAAGAAGAAGATCGTCGCGAAGCTCGAGGAATCGGGTGCCGGCACCGGCACCATCCAGTACAAGCTGCGCGACTGGCTGTTCGCGCGTCAGCGCTACTGGGGCGAGCCCTTCCCGATCGTGTACTCCGCCGACGGGCGCCCCCATCCGCTGCCGGAATCGATGCTGCCCGTTGAACTTCCGGATGTGAAGGATTACGCGCCGGTGTCGTTCGATCCGGACGACGCCGACTCGGAGCCGTCGCCGCCGCTCGCGAAGGCGACCGAGTGGGTCGAGGTGGACCTCGATCTCGGCGACGGGCTGCAGCGCTACACCCGCGACACGAACGTCATGCCGCAGTGGGCGGGCAGCTCGTGGTACCAGCTGCGCTATATCGACCCCACGAACCCGGACGAGTTCTGCGCCAAGGAGAACGAGTCGTACTGGACCGGTCCGCGTCCGGAGATCCACGGCCCGAACGACCCGGGCGGTGTGGATCTGTACGTCGGCGGTGTCGAGCACGCCGTGCTGCACCTGCTGTACGCGCGGTTCTGGCACAAGGTGCTGTTCGACCTCGGCTATGTCACCTCGTCGGAGCCGTACCGCCGCCTGTTCAACCAGGGCTACATCCAGGCGTACGCCTACACCGACTCCCGCGGTGTCTACGTTCCCGCCGACGAGGTCGAAGAGCGCGACGGCGAGTACTTCCACAACGGCGAGCGGGTCAACCGCGAGTACGGCAAGATGGGCAAGTCCCTGAAGAATTCCGTTGCGCCGGACGAGATCTGCGACGACTACGGTGCCGACACGCTGCGCGTGTACGAGATGTCGATGGGTCCGCTCGACCAGTCCCGCCCGTGGGCGACCAAGGACGTCGTCGGTGCCCACCGCTTCCTGCAGCGCGTGTGGCGCGCCGCGATCGACGAGGAGACCGGCGCGGTGCGTGTCACCGACGCCGAGCCGGCCGAGGACACGTTGCGTGCGCTGAACCGCACCATCGAGGGTGTGTCCGACGACTACGCGCACCTGCGGGACAACACCGCGATCGCGAAGCTCATCGAGTACACCAACCACCTCACCAAGACGTACCCGGACGGCGCGCCGCGGACCGCGGTCGAGCCGCTCGTGTCGATGCTCGCGCCGGTGGCGCCGCACCTCGCGGAGGAACTGTGGTCGCGGCTCGGGCACTCCGAGTCGCTCGCGCACGGTCCGTTCCCCGTCGCCGAGGAGAAGTGGCTCGTCGAGGACAGCGTCGAGTACCCGATCCAGGTCAACGGCAAGGTGCGCAGCCGCATCACGGTGCCCGCCGACGCGAAGCCCGACGCGATCGAGGCGGCGGCGCTGGCGGACGAGAAGATTGTCGAGCTGCTCGCCGGTGCCGCGCCCCGCAAGGTGATCGTGGTGCCCGGCAAGATGATCAACGTGGTGCGCTGACCGCCAGTTCCGGGTGACAGCGTTCTGCCGGATCAGTTCCGTTCCGGCAGAACGCTGTTCACGAAGTCGAGGACGTCCCCGAGGACCTCGTCGCGGTTGGTCTCGTTGAAGATCTCGTGGCGCGCACCGGTGTACGTGCCGGAGCGTGCCTGCGCACCGGAGTACGTCCCCCAGCCCTGCACGGTGCCCTCGATCGGTACCAGGCCGTCGTCGGAGCCGTGCAGCCACAGCACCGGAACCGAATCCACCGGGCCGGCCGCCGAGATGGTGTCGAGGCAGTTCTTCAGCGCCTGCACCGTGGGCCGCTTGAACGGGCCGTGCCACACGAGGGGGTCGGCGACGTAGGCGCGGCCCACCGCCGGGTCGCGGGAGAGCGTGTCCGGGTCGATGGGCGTGTCGGGAATCTCGTCGGCGGTGAGCAGGGCGTCGACCGCGGCCCAGGTGCCGAGCACCGGCGCGGACAGGACGACCGCGGCGAGGCTGTTGCCGTATCGCTGGGCGTAGCGCGCGGCGATCATCCCACCCATCGAGTGCCCGACGAGCACGACGGGCAGGCCGGGATTCTCGCGCCGCGCGGTCAGATCGAGCAGGTGGAAGTCGTCGACGACATTCTCGAAGTCCTCGACGAGGACCCGCTCGCCGTCGCTGAGTCCGTGCCCGACGTGGTCGATCGCGTAGACCGTGGCGCCGTCGGTGACGAACCGGGTCGCGACGTACTCGTACCGGCCGGAGTGCTCGCCGTAGCCGTGGCACAGCAGCACGACATAGCGCGGATTCTCGGCCGGCCAGTGGCGCCCGGCCAGGGTTCCGTCGTGACCTTCGAGGGTGAACGCGGCCGTCTCGCTCATGAAGACTCCTCGGTGTTCTTCGGTGACTGTGCGTGTCTTCGATATCGGTGCGTGTCCTGCGTGTCAGCCAAGCATCCCGCGCGCCGGGGCGGAGCCGATTCGGTGCGGGACCTGGTCTGCGGGCGCCGGTGACACTAGTCTCCTGATCTAGAACATGTTCTATTAGAGGAGGCATTCATGGCACCGTCCGCCGACGCGATCCGCGAGACCGTCGAGAACTACATCCGCTCGGTCGCGAAGGGCACGACCGACGATGTCCTGGCCCTGTACGCGCCGGGCGCGACCGTCGAGGACCCGGTCGGCACCGAACCGCGCACCACCGAGGAGGCCCTGCGCGAGTTCTACGGCGTCATCGAGCCGCTCACGCAGACCGGCGAGCTGCTCACCCTCAAGATCGCCGCGAACAACGCCGCGTTCCTGTTCCGCCTCACCACGCATCTCGGGGAGCAGGACCTCGTGATGGAGGTCGTCGACGTCATGACCTTCGACGACGACGCGAAGATCACCTCGATGAAGGCGTACTGGAACCAGGACGACATGGTCACGGTGCCCGCGTCCTGATGCGCAACGTCGTCGTCGAGGTCGATGGTTTCACGTGGAACATTGCCGAAGCCGGTGACGCCGACCGGCCCGCCGTCGTGCTGTGCCACGGGTTCCCCGGTCTCGGATACAGCTATCGGCACCAGGTGAGCGCACTCGCCGCCGCCGGCTACCGGGCGATCGCGCCGGACATGCCCGGCTACGGCGGAACCGACCGGCCGACGTCGATCGACGAATACACCAACGTCGCGGTTGCCGATCGTCTCGTCGGCCTGCTCGACGCACTCGGCATCGACCGGGCCGTTCTGGTCGGCCACGACTTCGGGGCGCCCGCGACGTGGACCGTCGCGCTGCGCCACCGCAGCCGCGTCGCCGGGCTGGTCCTGCTCGCGGTGCCGTACGCGCCCGATCCGCTGCCGGCGCGGCCCACCGAGCTGTACGCGGCGATGGCGCGCCGCCACTTCCTGCACCTGCACTACTTCCAGGAACCGGGGGTTGCGGAACGCGAACTCGACGCGCGACCCCGCGAGTTCCTGCAGCGGCTGTTCCACGCGCTGTCCGGCCGGTACCGGTACCTCGACATCTGGCAGCACCCGTCGGACGGAAACGGCTACCTCGACGTGCTGCCCGAGGCGCCGGACCTACCTTGGGACTGGCTGAGCGAGGACGAACTCGGCCACTACGCGAGGGTGTTCGCGCGAACCGGATTCGGTGGCGGCCTGTCCTGGTATCGCGCCTACGACGCCAACTGGGAGGCAGCGGCGGGAAGTGAACAGGCCCTGCTCGAGGTGCCGACGCTGTTCGTCGCCGGCGCCAACGACCCCGTCATCACCATGTCGGGACCGCACGCGCTCGAGCGGATGCGGCAGACGGTACCGGACCTCAGGGGTGTTCACCTGCTCGACGGTGCCGGTCACTTCGTGCAGATGGAACGCGCGCGCCGGGTCGACGAACTGCTCGTGAACTTCGTGTCGGAGGTGCTCACCATCGAGGACATATCGCCCGACACCCGATTGCGGTGAATCCGCAAATCCACCAATCGCATTTGTAACCCGTCCTAGTATGTGCGGGTGGCCACCGATGCCGCTGCGCGCGGATTCGGATTGGTGCTCGTTCTGACCGCGCTCGTGGTGAGCGGATGTTCGTCGGGTGGTTCCGAGCGAACCGAACCGGTGCGACTCGAAATCGCGACTGCACAGGACCAGTACCCCTGGACCGGACTGCTGCTGCCGGCCCAGGTCCCGGTCGTGGTGCCACAACCCGACGAGGAGGATGTCGAGGGCACCGGCGATCCGGTCGCCGTGACCGACGACGGCACCGCCGCGGTCGCCGGGGACCGTCCCGCGCTCTACGGCGGCAGCCTCGAGCGTGAACTGTGCGACCGGCAGGAACTCGTCGACACCCTCGAGCAGGATCCCGCGAAGATCGAGGCGTGGCTCGGTGTCCTGAAGGTCACCGACGCCCGCGAATACGTCCGCAAGCTGACACCGGTGCTGTTGCGGGCCGACACCCGCGTCACCGTGCACGAGTACCGCAGCGGCCACGTCGTCCCCGTGCAGTCGGTGCTCGAGGCGGGCACGGTCGTGCTCGTCGACGATCGCGGCACCCCGAAGGTGCGGTGTGCACGCGGCACACCGTTGACGGCCCCCGTACTGTCACCGGTCCCGGAACTGACGGGCGACGGCTGGGAGGGACTGGATCCGAAGCGGTTGTTCGTCGTGCAGCCCGCCGCGACCTCGGTGCCGCAGCTGACGGTCGTCGACATCTCCACCGGCGACCTGCTGCCGGTGCCGATCGGAGCGGGGCCGCGGCAGCCGGCACCGACGCCGCCACCCGAGTCCGAGGTCGCGAGCCCCCCGCG
>NZ_JBMBTE010000131.1:0-13506 GCF_048897285.1 Rhodococcus sp. O3 | reverse complement strand
GGGGTGGTCGTGTTCATCGTTCTCCTCGCGGACAGCAGTGCGAGGAGCACTATAAATACAAACGACAACAAACGACGACAACTGTATACACATGGATTCAAACCCTTCCCATCCGCGCGTTGTCCTGGTATGCGTTGCTCCGTCCACTTTCTGCAGGTCTCGAGGAGGGAACCGACCGTTGGACGTCGACAGATCGCCGTACACACAACTGCGCGAACGCATCACGAACGGCGGATACGCGCCCGGCTCCATGCTGGTGCCGGCCACCGTCGGCGCCGAGATGGGGCTGTCGCGGACACCGGTGCGGGAAGCGTTGCAGCGGCTCGAGTTCGACGGTCTGGTGATCAAGGTCACCCGCGGCTACATGGTGCGTGAGCGCACCGAGGAAGAAGTACTCGCGATCTGCGACGCCCGGATCGCACTGGAATCCGCCGCCGCATTCGCCGCGGCGACTCGACGGTCCGAGATCGATCTGGCCCGGCTCACGAGTCTGTTCGAACGCGCCGTCGCGGCACCGGATCCGAAGAGCGCGCTCCGCCTGCACAACGACTGGCACGCCGCGCTGCGCTCCGCCGCCCACAACCCGACCATCGCCGAGCTGATGGAACGCCTGGACGCGCAACTGGCCGTCTACGACGCCGAGGCGTCCGCGGCTCCCGACAATCTCGACGCGATCGAGACGGAGCACCGCCACATCCTCGACGCGATCGTCGCGGGGGACGGTGAGCAGGCGCGTGCCCTGATGACCGCTCACCAGGAGCGCACCCGCGATATCCGCATCGCTGCCATGGCGGCGCGCTAGCCCCGGAATCCCTCCGGCGGGCGCGCGGACCGTGCGACGCTGATCCCCATGACGAGGGCAGTGCCGAAGAACATGGTCTTCATTCCGGGAGGCACGTTCTGGATGGGCTCGGAGGACTTCTACCCCGAGGAACGACCGGTCCATCAGGTGACGGTCGGCGGGTTCTGGATGGACGAGCACCCGGTGACGGTCGCCGAGTTCCGCCGATTCGTGAAGGCCACCGGATATGTCACGACCGCGGAGGTCGCGCCCGACCCGGACCGGTATCCCGGGGCCGACCCGGCCCTGCTCGTACCCGGGTCACTCGTGTTCACGCCGCCCTCGGGTCCTGTTCCCCTCGACGACTACACCCGCTGGTGGTCCTTCACGCCCGGCGCCGACTGGCGTCACCCCGAGGGTCCCGACAGCAATGTCGGGGGCCGGGAACGGCATCCGGTCACGCACGTGTCGTGGTTCGACGCCCGGGCATACGCCGAGTGGGCCGGCAAGGAACTGCCGACCGAGGCGGAGTGGGAGTTCGCCGCGCGCGGCGGCCTGGACCGCAAGGTATTCGTGTGGGGTGACGAGCACGAGCCGGGCGGCAGACCCGGCGGAAACGTCTGGCAGGGTGAGTTCCCGTGGCAGAACCTGTTGAAGGACGGGTTCGCCGGCACCTCCCCCGTCGGGCATTTCCGGCCCAACGGGTATCGGCTCAGTGACATGGCCGGCAACGTGTGGGAGTGGACGAGTGACCACTTCTCCGCCGACCACTCGGCGAGCGGCAAGAATGTCGCCCCGGCGTCGTCGTGCTGCATTCCGGCCGATCCCCGCGTCGACATTGCGGTGGACCACGATCCGAACGAACCGTATGCGCGCCGCGTGATCAAGGGCGGCTCGCACCTGTGCGCGCCGAACTACTGCCTGCGCTACCGCCCCGCTGCCCGGCAGGGTGAAACCGAGGAGACGTCGACCTGCCACATCGGTTTCCGGTGCATCCTCCGCCCGTGACTTTCATCCCGTAAACCCTCCTCCGCGACGACGAACCGGTGCTGTACTGGAATGGGTGGGCGGAGAAGGGGGCACACGGTCATGAGCAAGGAACTCCGGGCGGAACCGATACCCGGCGGGGACAGCCTGCCGTTCCCGCCGACTCCGTCGGGGAGCGTCGCGGGCCGCACCATGCAGGAGTCGGTGTACAGCCCGCGGCCGCACCAGCGCCGCCTGCCCGCCGACGTCCCGAACATCCTCGTCGTTCTCATCGACGACGCCGGTCCGGGTCTGCCGACCGGTTTCGGTGGCGAGGTCAACACCCCCACCCTCGATCGCATGCTCGACGAGGGCATCAGCTACAACCGCTTCCACACCACGGCGATGTGTTCGCCGACCCGCGCGTCACTGCTCACCGGCCGCAACCACCATCGCGTCGGAAACGGGCAGATCGCCGAGCTGGCCAACGACTGGGACGGATACTCCGGCCACATCCCGAAGTCGAGTGCGACGGGAGCCGAGGTCCTGCGGCACTACGGGTACACCACCGCGGCGTTCGGCAAGTGGCACAACACCCCGGCCGAGGAGACCACGGCCGCCGGGCCCTACGACAACTGGCCCACCGGCGTCGGTTTCGACTACTTCTACGGCTTCCTCGCCGGCGAGGCATCGCAGTACGAGCCGAACCTGGTCCGCAACACCACCGTCGTCCTGCCGCCGAAAACCCCCGAGGAGGGCTACCACCTCAGTGAGGACCTCGCGGACGACGCCATAGGCTGGTTGCGCCGCCACAAGGCACTCGACGCCGACAGGCCCTTCTTCATGTACTGGGCAAGCGGCTGCCTGCACGGCCCGCACCACATCATGAAGGACTGGGCCGACCGGTATGCGGGCAAGTTCGACGACGGCTGGGACGCATACCGCGAGCGCGTGTTCGCCCGGGCCAAGGAGAAGGGCTGGATCCCACCGGAGGCCGAACTCACCGACCGTGATCCCACCATGGCGGCATGGGACGACATCCCCGAGGAGGAGAAGCCGTTCCAGCGTCGCCTCATGGAGGTGGCGGCCGGATACGCCGAACATTGCGACGTGCAGGTCGGGCGGTTGTTCGACGAGCTGGACCGGCTCGGCTACCGCGACAACACCCTGGTCCTCTACATCTGGGGCGACAACGGCTCGTCCGGTGAGGGCCAGGAAGGGACCATCAGCGAACTGTTGGCGCAGAACGGGATTCCGACGACCCCGGCGCAGCACATCGCCGCCCTCGAGGAACTCGGCGGACTCGACGTCCTCGGCTCCCCGAAGACGGACAACATGTACCACGCGGGATGGGCGTGGGCGGGCAGCACGCCCTACAAGGGCATGAAACTCCTCGCGTCGCATCTCGGAGGAACCCGCAATCCCATGGTGGCGCGGTGGCCTGCGAAGATCACCCCGGACCGGACCCCGCGAACCCAGTTCCTGCACTGCAACGATCTGGTGCCGACCTTCTACGACCTGCTCGGAATCACCCCGCCCCGCTCGGTGAACGGGATTCCGCAGGACCCCATCGACGGCGCCAGCTTCGCGGAGACCTTCGTCGACCGGGACGCGAAGGCAGGCAAGCTCACCCAGTACTTCGAGATCATGGGCAGCCGCGCGATCTACCACGACGGCTGGATGGCGTCCGCGTTCGGGCCCCGGGCACCGTGGCTGCAGGGCATGCCCGGTGGCATCCGCGACTGGAACCCCGACGACGACACCTGGGAGCTCTACAACCTCGAGGAGGACTGGACCCAGAACCGTGACCTCGCCGAGCAGTATCCCGAGAAGCTGGCCCAGCTGCGGGAGTTGTTCGCGATCGAGGCGGCCAAGAACAACGCCCTGCCGATCGGCGGCGGGCTCTGGGTGGTGGCCCTTCACCCGGAGCAGCGGATCACCACGCCGTACACCAGCTGGGAGTTCACCGGCGACGTCACCCGTATGCCCGAATTCTGTGCTCCCGCACTGGGAAACAGGAACAACCGCGTCGCCGTCGAGCTGACCGTCCCCGAGCGGGCCGGCGGCGTCGTCTACGCTCTCGGCGGCAACGGCGGCGGGCTGACCTGCTTCATGGACGACGGCTATCTCTGCTACGAGTACAACCTGTTCATCCTGATGCGCACCAAGATGCGCTCGGCGGAACCGGTTGCGCCCGGCGAGCACAAACTCGAGGTGTTCACCGAGTACGCCGAGGCTCGCCCCGGAGGCCCGCTGAACGTCCGGATGTGTGTCGACGGGCAGAAGGTCGGCGAGACGACCGTGCCGATCAGCGCGCCGTTGCTGTTCACGGCGAACGACTGTCTCGACATCGGTACCTGTCTCGGATCACCGGTGTCGCTCGACTACTACGACCGCGCACCGTTCCCGTTCGAGGGCACCATCGAAAAGGTGGTCGTCGACTACACCTAGAACGACGCCTCGCACACGAAAGCCTCCGCGGTGCGGCCGATCCGGGTCAGCACCACCGACAGCGACCGCGAACCCCGGAGTTTCAGACGTGGCCGCAGCACCGCGGGGTCGACGTCGACGCCGCGGACGAGGATCTCGGCGACCCCGCAGTCGTGCTGCGCGAGCGCCTGTTTCAAGGCCTTCTCGGTGTACTTGAACCGGTCGAGGATGCGGAAGCCGCGCACGCCCTCGGGCAGGGTGTCGCCGGTGAGATAGGCGATGCGTGGATCCAGTTGCCACAGACCGTGATACGCCGCCCAGTGCCGGACCAGGCCGGCCCGCACGATCGCGCCGTCGGGATCGACGATCCACTGCCCCGGAGGACGGTCGTCGATGTCGTCGGGCATCGCGTCGGTGACCTCGAATCCCGTTCCGTCCGAACGCAACACGCTCGCCCGGCGCCGGACACCGGGGCTCGACAGGCCCGGCGAGTACAGGCATGCCTCGCGGACACCGCCGTCGAGCGAGACGACCTCGACCTCCCCCGCCCAGTCGAGTGCGTCGAAATCCAGTCCGGGGGCGCACTTGACGGCCAGGTCGCGGCCGGCGTAGACGTCGAGCAGGTCCGGCAGCGGCGGTTGCAGCGCCGCCGGGTCGTGCGTGCGCCGGCCGCCGGCGCGGCGTGCGGGATCGGCGATCACGGTGGTGCCGCGGGTGACGGGCCGCAGCGCGTCGGCGCGGATCAGCGAGGCGCCGGGCACGTTGTGCGCGGCCATCGCCAACCGCACCGGGTCGAGATCACTGCCGATCACGAGGTCGGCGACACCCACGAGCGACGCCAGTTCCGCGCCGATCGAACACGTCACGTCGTGTACGCGCCGCCCGGCCAGGCGCCGCGCCCGGTGCGCGGCGACCACGGCGGGGGTGGCCTGCTGCACCGCGTCGTCGGTGAGCAGCCATCCCCCGGCCTCCGGCAGTTTCGCGACGGCCTTGCGGCGCGCCAGCACGGTCTCGACGAGCAGACCGGCACGGTCGCCGAAACGCGTACGCACCCAGCCGATGTCGGCCAGGCGCGTACGCGCGGACAGCTCCCGGCCGTCCACCTCGGTCAAGGCGGACGCCGCCTCGTCCGACGTCAGATAGGCGACGTCGGCGAGGGTGAACTCGTATCCCAACTACTTGCCGGGCTTCACACCGGTGATCATGACGTTGTAGAAGAAGCTGCGCGGCACGACGTGCTTGAGCACGTTCTCGTCGACCCAGCTCAGCGTCTTCCAGCCACCGAACGCGAACTTCGCCCAGCCCCAGCCGAGCTTCTCCTCCGGCACGGCGGCTTCGAAGGTGCGCACGGGCCAGCCGAGCAGCGCCGCGGCGAACTCCTCGCTCGACGCCTTCACCTCGACGGCACCGGCCGAGGTCGCGATCTTCTCGAGATCGGACGGATCGAAGGTGTGTAGGTCGACGACGGCTTCGAGCGCCGCGGCCCGGGAGGACTCGTCGAGTTCGGTCTGCGGACGGCGCCAGTCGCTCAGGAACGGCAGCTTGGTGATGTTGGTGGTCGCCTCCCAGGTGATGCGACCGAGCCACCGCGCGTAGAAGTTGCCGATCGTGCTGGGCTCACCGGCGAAGACGAACCGGCCACCGGGCTTGAGAACGCGCAGGACCTCGCGCAGCGACTGCTCGACATCCGGGATGTGATGCAGCACGGCGTGACCCACGACGAGATCGAAGGTGTCGTCCTCGTACGGGATGGTCTCGGCGTCGGCGACCCGGCCGTCGACGTCGAGTCCGAGATTCTCGGCGTTGCGCAGGGCGACCTTGACCATGCCGGGCGACAGGTCCGTCACCGAACCGGACTTCGCCACGCCCGCCTGCATGAGGTTGAGCAGGAAGAAGCCGGTACCGCAGCCGAGTTCGAGCGCCTTCCCGTACGGGAGGGGCTGCTCACCCGCCGCCGCGTCGAAGCGGCCCTTCGCGTAGTCGATGCAACGTTCGTCGTAGGAGATGGACCACTTCTCGTCGTAGGTCTCGGCTTCCCAGTCGTGGTAGAGCACCTGGGCGAGTTTGGTGTCCTCGAGCGCAGCGGCGACCTCTTCAGCGGTGGCGTGCGGGTTGGGCGCGGGATCGGTCCCGTCGGTCCTGCTTGCAGTCATAGGTGTGATCCTACCCATCGGTAAGTGTGGAACAAGTTCCAGTTTCGGCGGCCTATTCGCCGGTGAACGCGGCCTTGCCCGGGCCGTTCGCGATGAACGACTCCATCCCGATCGTGCGGTCGGCCGTCGCGAACAGCGACGCGAACACATGCTGCTCGATCTTCAGCCCGGTATCGAGATCCGCGTCGAGGCCCTGATCGATCGCAGCCTTCGCCGCCGCGAGCGCGCGCGAGGCCGCGCCGGTGAACTGCGACGCCCACTTCCGCGCCGCGTTGTACACGTCGTCGGGTGCGACGACCTCGTCGACCAGCCCGATCGCGAGCGCCTCGTCCGGTCCGACGAACCGGCCCGTGAACACGATGTCCTTCGCCTTCGACGGACCGACGAGCCGCGCGAGCCGCTGCGTTCCGCCGCCCCCGGGGATGATGCCGAGCAGGATCTCCGGCGTCCCGAGCTTGACGTTGTCGCCGATGATCCTGCGGTCTGCGCCGAGCGCGAGTTCCAGGCCACCGCCGAGCGCGTAGCCGGTGATCGCCGCGACCGTCGGCTTCGGGATATCGGCGATCGATCCGATCGCCGACTGCAGGTCCCCGATGATCTCGCTCATCTGCACGAAGCCGATCTCGGCGAGTTCCTTGATGTCGGCGCCGGCGGCGAACACCTTCTCGCCGCCGTAGACGATCACGGCCTTGACGTCCTTGCGTACCGTCGCCTCCCGGGCGGCGGCACGGATCTCCTCCTGCACCTGCCGGTTCAGCGCGTTCATCGGCGGGCGATCGAGCCGGATGGTTCCGATGCCGTCGGACACCTCGAGAGTGACGAATTCAGCCATGCCGCTCAGGCTAGATCAGATGTCGGTGCGCCCCGCCCAGGGGTGCGGTCCCCCGGTGTAGTAGCCCTCGCAACCGTCGAACGAGATGTGGATCTGCCCGTCGTTGCGCGACAGGATCGGCAGGATCGGCTCGATCACGACCTCGTCCGCGAGCGCCTCCGCGACGGTGGCGTACGCGGTGAGCGCGGTGAGCTGCGCCCAGGTCGGCGGCAGCAGGATCGAGGCACCCGACTTCCAGTCCTCGAGCGCTTCGGTCGCCGTGCGCCACTGCACGACCTCGGCTTCGCTGGTGTCGCCGTCGGCGCGCTGCCCGTCGGGCACGGCCGCGACGAAGAAGTGGGTGTCGTAGCGCCGGCGCTCACCGAGCGGGGTGATCCAGTTCGCGCGGGGGCGCAGCAGGTCGGTGCGCACCACCAGTCCTTCGGCGGCGAGGAAGTCGCCGAACGACAGCTCCCGGGCCTCGAGACGACGTCGTTCCTGCGCGTACCGCGCGGTGTCGGCGACGACCGTGTCCTCGGTGGGCCCGGCCAGCAGCAGCCCGCATTCCTCGAACGTCTCGCGGACGGCGGCCAGCACCAGTGCCTGCGCGCGTCCCTCGGTGGTCCCGAACCGCTCGGCCCACCACTGCACGGACGGTCCGGCCCAGCGCACGGATGCGTCGCTGTCGGACGGGTCGACGCCGCCGCCCGGGAACACCGTCATGCCGCCGGCGAAGTCCATGCCGACGACCCGGCGCTGCAGGAATACCTCGACACCACGGTCGGAATCGCGGAGCAGGAGCACGGTGGAGGCGTCCTTGATCGGCACCGCGGCCGGATCGAAGGGGGCTGCCGAGCGTTCGGTAGACATGCGTACAAAATACGTGACGGGGTGATCGGCGTCGCATCGGGACCGGCGTTGCGGCGCCGGTCCCGATCCGGGATCAGACGTGCACGCGGTGCCGGCCCGGTTCCCGGGTGCGGCGTGCGAAGAAGCGCCCGTCGACCCGATCGAGCGTGATCGACTGGCTGAACGCCGTGCTCAGGTTCTCGGCGGTGATCACGTCGTCGATCAGCCCCTGCGAGACCACCTGACCCTCCTTGAGGAGCATCGCGTGGGTGAAGCCCGGCGGGATCTCCTCGACGTGATGGGTGATCAGCACCGTCGCGGGAGCATCCGGGTCCGCGGCGAGCGTGGCCAGACGCGCGACGAGTTCCTCACGGCCACCGAGGTCCAGGCCCGCGGCGGGCTCGTCGAGAAGCAGCAGTTCCGGATCGGTCATCAACGCCCGGGCGATGAGGACCCGCTTGCGTTCACCCTCCGACAGGGTGCCGTACATGCGGTCGGCGAGGTGTTCGGCGCCGAGGCTCTCGAGCATCTCCGTTGCCCGCTCGGTGTCCATCGCGTCGTACTTCTCCCGCCACCGGCCGAGCACGCCGTACCCGGCGGAAACCACCAGATCGGAGACCTTCTCGTCGGCCGGCACCCGGTTGGCCAGCGCCGACGACGACATGCCGATGCGCGGTCGCAGTTCGGACAGGTCGGTGCGCCCGAACCGCTCGGCCAGCACACTCGCCGTGCCGGAGGTCGGGAACGTCTCCGCGGCCGCGACCCGCAGCAACGAGGTCTTGCCGGCGCCGTTCGGCCCCAGCACCACCCAGCGTTCGTCCAGCTCCACCTTCCAGGTCACGGGTCCGACCAGGACGTTGCCGCCCCGCCGCACCAACACGTCGTCGAATTCGATGAGCAGATCGGGATCAGGTTGTGCCACGCCGTCCATCTTGGACTACCCCGGCGGCCGATTCACCGGCAGGATCGTTTCGTGTCGCTCTCCCCCACCGATCCCACCGCACCGCCGGCGGCGCGCGCCGACCGCGGTCCGTTCCCGCTCGGCGCGACCGCCCTGGACGCCGACGACCCCCACGCGGGCACCCACTTCTCGGTGCACGCCCCGCACAGCGACCGCGTGCAGGTCTGCCTGATCGACGACGACGGGCGGGAACAGCGGATCGACCTGCCGGACCGGACTTTCGGAATCTGGCACGGCACGGTGCCCGGGATCGGTCCCGGGCAGCGCTACGGCTACCGGGCGCACGGCCCGTGGCAGCCCCGCTCCGGGCTGCGCACCAACCCGCACAAGCTGCTGCTCGACCCGTGGGCCCGACGCCTGACCGGGGACATCGGTGATCCGCGGCGTCTGCTCGCCTACGACGACGATCCGTTCGGCGCACCGTCGACCGTCGATTCCCTCGGCCACACCCCGTTCTCGGTGGTCACCGGGCCGGCCGGAACGTTCCGGCACAACCGCCCCGGCACCGCGTGGGAACAGACGGTGCTCTACGAACTGCACGTCGGGTCCTACACGGCACGGCATCCCGGGGTGCCGCCCCAACACCGCGGCACCTACCTCGGGCTGACCGCACCGGCCGTCCTCGAGCATCTCGTCGGGCTCGGGGTGACCGCCGTCGAACTGCTTCCGGTGCACGCGTTCCTCACCGAGCCTCCGGTGCGGGCACGCGGGATGCGCAACCACTGGGGCTATTCGACCGCCGCCTATTTCGCGCCGCATCCCGGGTACGCGAGCGTGCCCGGCGCGGAGATCGACGAGTTCCGGTCCATGGTGGCCGCGCTGCACGCCGCCGGGATCGAGGTGATCCTCGACGTCGTCTACAACCACACGTGCGAATGGTCGGTGGCCGGGCCGAGCCTGTCCTGGCGCGGACTCGATGCGCGCGGCTACTACCTGCTCGACGAACAAGGGTTCGACATCGACCTGACCGGCTGCGGCAACACCGTCGATGCCAACTCGCCGATCGCGGTACGGATGGTGTGCGACAGCCTGCGCTACTGGGCCACCGAGATGGGGGTCGACGGGTTCCGGTTCGACCTGGCCAGCGCGCTGGGCCGCCCGCGCGGCGGCACGTTCGACTCGCGGGCCGCGCTGCTCATCGCGATCACCACCGATCCGGTGCTGACGGATCTGAAGCTGATCGCGGAACCGTGGGACGCGACCGCGCACGGCTACCGGCTCGGCGAGTTCGGCGCGCAGTGGTCGGAGTGGAACGACCGGTACCGCGACACGGTCCGCCGGTTCTGGACGGGACGGTCCGGGATCCGCGAGATCGCCTCGCGTCTCGCCGGTTCCGAGGACCTCTACGACCGGACCGTGCGGCAGCCGTGGATGTCGATCAATTTCGTCGCCGCTCACGACGGGTTTCCCGTAGCCGATCTGGTCGCCTACGAACGCAAGCACAACGAGGCCAACGGCGAGGACGGACGGGACGGCGCCGACCACAACGAGTCCGTCAACCACGGTGTGGAGGGGCCGACGGACGACCCGGAGATCGTCGCCGCCCGCGACCGGCACGTGCGGGCGCTGCTGGCCACGCTGCTGCTGTCCACCGGCACCCCGATGCTGCTGGCCGGAGACGAATTCGGGAACAGCCAGGGCGGCAACAACAACGCCTATTGCGTCCCGGCGGACACCCCGGTCACCGATGCGTGGCCGCTGGACTGGTCGTCGGCCGACACCACCCGGATCGCATTCGTGCGCCAGCTGCTGCAGTTGCGGAAGGTCGTGCCGGTGCTGCGTCAGCGCCGCTTCTTCGACGGCCGCGCCCGCACCGTCGGCTATCCCGACCTGGTGTGGTTCGGCGGTGACGGCATCGAACTCGACGAGACCGGCTGGCACGACGACGACCGGCGCACACTGCAGGCGTGGGTGGACGGGTCGCAACTGGGCACGGTCACGCGGGCCGGCGTACCGCTCGCGGACAGCAGCGGCCTGATCGTTCTGCATGCCGCCGGTCCGGCGACGCTCGTGCTCGCCGGACCCGAGTGGTATCGGGGTCGGGTGGTGTGCGTGTTCGACTCGAGCGCACCCGACGGTGCACCGGCCGACGTGTCGCCTCGATCCGTCGGCTCCGAGTGGGAGATGACAGGACCGACCGTGCTGGTGTTCCGGAAGGACGGCTGAGGCGGGCGGGTGTCAGCCGGCGACCGCGATCACCGTCATCGAACCGGGCGCGACCTCCGTGAAGCCGGCGTCGCGGACCGCGGCGACCGGACCCCGGCCTTCCTCGGCGCGGGTGCGCAGTTCCTTCCACCGTTCGGGGTCCGCGTCACGCACGGCGCAGCGGTAGCCGTCCGCGGCCCACGCCCGCACCGCGTCCTCGTCGAGCGCCCCGGCGAGCAGCATCACCGCGTGCCCGACCTGCGCCGCAGCCTTGCCCACGGTCATGTCGAGGCCGGCGTCGATCCACAACACGGGAATGCCGGGATCCGGGTCGCCGGGATCGTCGTGCGGCAGGTCCGTGCCGCCGATCTGCAACCGTGAGATGCGCGGGTCCAGGTCGCCGACCGGGCCCGGTACGAGTGCGCGGGCCTGTGCGCCGTCGTGGTCGACGGTGATCCCGTCGACGTCCTGCGCGGCGAGCCACTGCGCGCCCCGGGCGCGTCGGCTGACCTTCCGGATCCGGGCGTCGTTCCAGGCGAGGTAGGCGTCCTGCCATGGGCCGGGTTGTCCGTCCGCGTCCGGTCCGACGCGCGGGTCCAGGCACAGGGCGATCGTCGCCATAGCCGCAGCCTCGAGCAGCGCGCTGCGCCGCGGCGGGTTCTGCTTGGGGATGTGCAGCACGATCGGCATCGCGAGCACCGCGGCCGGGTCGTCGGGGTCGGGCCGATGCCCGTATCCGCGGGTGAGCACCCGGTGACGGGCACCGAACCCGGTGTCGGTTTCAGGCACCGCTGTCAGGCACCGCTGTCGAGCGGCACGCGCCGCAGCGTGCCGTCCACCCGGTCTGCGGCCTCGACCTCGTCGCGGGTGACGCCGAGCACGAACAGCACCGCGTCCAGGTACGGGTACGACAGCGCGGTGTCGGCGACCTCCCGCAGTGCCGGCTTGGCGTTGAACGCGATGCCGAGACCGGCGGCACTGAGCATGTCGATGTCGTTGGCGCCGTCGCCGACCGCGACGGTCTGCTCGATCGGCACCCCGACCTCGTCGGCGAACTCGCGCAGCGCGCGGGCCTTGGCGGCGCGGTCGACGACGTCGCCGACGACCCGGCCGGTGAGCTTTCCGTCGACGATCTCGAGGGTGTTGGCGCGCACGAAGTCGAGTTCCAGTTCGTGGGCGAGACCCTCGATGACCTGACGGAATCCGCCGGAGACGACGCCGCAGCGGAAGCCGAGGCGACGCAGCGTGCGGATGGTGGTGCGGGCGCCGGGGGTCAGCTCCAGGCTCTCGGCGACCTCGTCGATCACGGTCGCGGGAAGGCCCGCCAGGGTGGCGACGCGCTGGTTCAGCGATTCGGTGAAGTCGATCTCGCCGCGCATCGCGGCTTCGGTGACGGCGCGGACCTTGTCCTCGACACCGGCGTGGGCGGCGAGCATCTCGATGACCTCGCCCTGCACGAGGGTCGAGTCGACGTCGAACACGATCAGGCGCTTGGAACGCCGGGCCAGGCCGCCGCGCTCGACGGCGATGTCGATCTCGAGGCCGGCGGCGACCTCGGCGAGACCGGCCCGGAGCTGCGCGTCGGCGTCGGCGCCGGTGTCGGCCGCGGTCACCATGAGTTCGAGGCCGGTCAGGGGGTAGTCCGCGATGCCGCGGATGGAGTCGATGTTGGCGCCCTGGCGGGCCAGTTCCCGGCCGACCGAGCGCATCGCGCGGGCGCTGACGGGGCTGCCGAGTACGACGACGGCGTGCGTCGAGACCGAGTGCTCGAGGCCGCGTTCGACGCCGATCTGCACGTCCGCGTGCATCCCGACCGTGGCCATCGCCGCCTCGATCTCGTCCTGGAGGGCCTCGGGGTCGTTCGGGCACGCAACCAGGACACCGAGTGTCAGCCGGCCGCGGATGACGACCTGCTCGACGTCGAGCAGGTCCACGTCGTGGCGGGAGAGCGCCGCGAAGAGCACGCCGGTCACACCTGGATGGTCCGGTCCTGTCACGGTCACCAGCACGGTGGTGTCAGACGCCACTACGTCTCCGATCCTTCGTTCTTCTCGCGGCACGGGCCCTTCCATTCTGCCAATCGGAACGGCTGCCACAGGGGTTGGGGGGTGGTGCACCCGGTCATGCACAAGGCCCCGCCCGATGCTCGGGCGGGGCCTTGCGTCGCGTCGGGTAACCGACTTACTTCAGGGCTTCCCTGTCTGCACCCTCATGCACGGCCACGTTGTGCTTGTGGCTGCCCGGGCCGACGTGGGCCTCGGCCCGCATCCGCTCGACCATGTGCGGGTAGTGCAGCTCGAACGCCGGACGTTCCGACCGGATGCGCGGCAGCTCGGTGAAGTTGTGCCGCGGCGGCGGGCACGAGGTGGCCCACTCGAGCGAGTTGCCGTAGCCCCACGGGTCGTCGACC
>NZ_JBMBTE010000130.1:0-13617 GCF_048897285.1 Rhodococcus sp. O3 | reverse complement strand
CCTGCGCGGCGTACTGTTCGGCGCTCTGGAGGCCGTACGGGGCGGCGCTGCAGCCTCCGACGGCCTCGGGTGGGCAGCGGTCGCCGTGCCGGCCGGTGCGCGCGATCCGGCGCGTGCACGTGCGCAGTCCGCACACCTCGGCGAGTGTCGCCGCGACCTCGGCGGCGGAAGCGCGCGCGGAGAACGGTCCGAGCGCGTCGACACCGGGCGTGCGGCCCACCACGAGCCGGGGGAACGCGTCGTCGGACAGGTTGATCCACCAGCCGCGGGTCGGATATTTCGACCGGCGGTTGTACGGGGGAGTGTGAGCGGCGAGCAGCCGCAGTTCCCGGACGCCGGCCTCGAGCCCGTGCGCGCACTCGACGTGGTCGATGCGGGTGGTCAGCGCGACCATCTCGCGCATCCTCGGGCGGGTCTCGGACCCGGTGAAGTAGTTGCGGACGCGACGGTGCAGGTTCACCGCCGTGCCGACGTAGAGCACCTCGTCGGACGGTCCGCGGAACATGTAGACGCCCGGCCGGTGTGGCAGGTGGGCGGCGAGCGTCCGTTTGGCCCGCTGTTCCGCGCTGACCGCGGGGATGTAGTCGCGCAGCTCGGTGAGACTGTGCACGCCCTGGTTGCCGACGCGTTCGATCAATGCGTGCAGGACGTCGACGGTCGCGCGGGCGTCGTCGAGGGCGCGGTGCGTCGGCCGGGTGGAGACGTGGAACAGGTCGGCGAGCGCGGACAGTCGTACCGACGGTGCCTCGTCGCGCCCGAGGACCCGGCGCGCGAGCTTCACGGTGCACACCACCGGGAAGCGCGGCCAGGCCGTGTCGTTGCGCGCGGCGGCCGCGCGCAGGAACCCGACGTCGAATCCGGCGTTGTGCGCCACCAGCACGGAACCCGCGGCGAATTCGAGGAAGGACGGCAGCACCTGTTCCATCCGCGGTGCGGCCCGCACCATCGCCGTGGTGATCCCGGTCAGTTCGACGATCGCCGGCGGAATGTCGCGTCCGGGATCGACGAGGGTGGCGAATTCGCCGAGGACCTCGCCGCCGCGGACCTTGACGGCTCCGATCTCGGTGACGGCGTCGTTCTCGGCGCTGCCGCCGGTGGTCTCGAGGTCGACGACGACGAACGTGGTGTCCCGCAGCGGGGTGTCCAGTTCGTCGAAGGCGAGTTGGACGCCGGTCGGGAGCGGGGGACCGGACCGGAGCGGGGACGTCATGGACGTCAGGTTAAGAAGCGGCACCGACAGCATCGGGAACCGGGCCGTGGGCGCCCCGGAAGCCCCGAGTGGCGAGGATCACACCGGTTTTTCGCGGGGGCGTGGCGGCCCCTGGTGCGTCGCCGAACCGGGCGCGATTGTTCCCTCTCACAAAGCCGCAGTATGTCGAGGCCGGGAGCCGGCCGCGCCGTAAACGGCCCCGCCCCCGAAAATGCGCCTCGAACTGCGGAAACTCGTCCCATCCGGTGCCTGCGTGCGGGTCGCGGGCGACGACGAGGGGTGGTGCCCCCGGAGTCCTACGACAGCCTGTCGTTACCGGTTCGTGATCATGGGTGCGCCGATGCGGGGCTCCCACCTGGCTCAGTGGTCGTAGCGGTCGATTCGGACACGGGCCGGTCGACATCCGTCGATGCCGTTTCGTAATCTTCTCGAGACCAAGCGGAGAGTTTGCCGGCCCACCGGACCGGAGCCGCTAGGCCACCGCCTAATCGGCGCACCCGAGATCGGGTGCCCGTGCCGGGGACCCACTCGTTACTTGGGGTGAATCCCCTCCGGTCGCGTCAGCGGCCGAGGGGTAGGGCTGATCTTCCCGGCCCGAACCCGTCAGCTAACTCGGTCGGCGGATGACGGAAGAAGGAGCAACACCCCCGTGGCGTCTCACAAGTCCAAGCGCAACATTCGTCGCGCTGTCGTTGCCGGAGCCCTCGCGCTCGGCTCGCTGACTCTCTCGGCCGGCCCCGCCATGGCCGCCCCGATCAACATCCCCGGCATCGGCGACGTCGAGCTGCCTGCAGGCCTGCCGCCGGAGGTCACCAACCTCATCCCGCCGGCCCCGCAGGCCCCCGCGGCCCCGCAGGCCGCCCCGGCGCAGTTCACCGCGCCCTACACCTCGGTCGGCCAGCGTGCCGCCGACGCTGCGCAGTCCAAGCTGGGTGCGCCCTACGTCTACGGCGCTTCCGGCCCGAACTCGTTCGACTGCTCCGGTCTGGTGCAGTGGGCCTACAAGCAGGCCGGTCTGAACGTGCCGCGTACCAGCTACGAGCAGGCCGGTGCGGGTCGCGCCGTGTCCATCGCCGAGTTGCTGCCCGGTGACGTCGTCTCCTTCTACGGCGGCAGCCACACCGGTCTCTACATCGGTGGCGGCAACATCGTGCACGCCTCGACCTCGGGTCAGCCGGTGAAGATCGCGCCGCTGAACTCGATGCCTGTGGACGGCGCACGCCGCTTCTGATCGCACAGGGATTCCGCCCGCGAGGGTGGTATCGGCCCACGAGCCGATACCACCCTCGCGGCGTTTCTGCACCCGGGTGACGGCGGCTACTGCCGGGTAGACACAAACCTATGCCATTCCGTAACCTTATCGAGATCTTTGGGGAAAGGACGTCGCTCTCGTGGTTTTCGACAGGACGAAGCGGACGCTGCGCGCCGGGCTCGCGGCCGGGGTGCTCCTCGCGGCGGGCCTGACCGCTCCCGCGATCGCCGATCCGGCCGCCGACAACCCGACGGCCGCGCTCGAACACCTCGCCGACCTGTCCCGCAGGTCCGAGCAGACCAACGAGGCCCTCCACAACGCCGTCATCGACCTCGAGGCCAAGCAGACCGCCCAACGCGACGCCGAGGCCCGCCTCGCCGCCGACCGCGGCGTCCTGGCGCAGGCGCAGGCCGAGGTGGACCGCTTCCGCCCCACGATCGACAAGCTCGCCGCCGCGAACTACCGCGGCGCCCGCACCAACCGCCTGTACTCCGTGCTCGTCAGCGATTCCCCGCAGCAGCTGCTCGACCAGATGTCGGCGCTCGGCGTCATCGCCCAGCAGACCGCCGACGACGTCGAGGGCTACCGCGTCGCGAACAACGCCGCCGCCGAGGCGGCAGCGGCCTCCGAACGCTCCGCCGACGCCGCCCGGATCGCCGCCGAGCAGGCCCAGGCGCTGCGCAACGACCTCGAACGGCAGCAGACCGACCTCCGGAATCAGATCGAAGGCGTGTACGACGCGTTCGAGAACCTGAGCGACGACGAGAAGGCCGTGCTCGCCGGTACCCCGTTCCCGCCCGGCCTCGATGCCGCGACGATCCTGTCCAAACTCGCCCCCGGCACCGGATCCGCGGCTCTGCGGGCCGCGATGACCCGCATCGGCGACCCCTACGTGTGGGGCGCCACCGGCCCCGACCAGTTCGACTGCTCCGGGCTCATGGTGTGGGCGTACAAACAGGTCGGCAAGACCCTGCCGCGGTCCAGTCAGGCCCAGGCGCAGGGCGGCACCCCGGTCTCGCGCGACCAGCTGCAGCCCGGCGACCTGGTGATCTTCTACGACGACGCGTCCCACGTCGGCATGTATGCCGGCGACGGCAACATCGTGCACGCGTCGACGTTCGGTGTTCCGGTGAAGGTCCAATCGATGGACAGCTTCCCGTTCCACAGCGCCCGCCGCTACTGAGACCGCCGCCTGGCCGAGCCTTCGCCCGCCTGATCCCGCCCGCCTGATCCGACTGCCTGGCGGGGCGCGGACTTAGACTGTCCGCCGTGCCCGATTCCTCACCCTCTCCGCCACCGCGCGCGCCGCGGGGCTGGGAGCGATTCGCGGTCGTCGGGCTCGCGGCTGTGGTGGCCGCCGTCGCGCTGCTGGTGCTGTTCATCCCGGACGACGCGAGCCCCCGATCCGGGCCCGTCGACCGGACATCGGAGGAGATCCAGACGCTGCTCGACACCTGGGCGGCCGCGGTCCGGGCCGCCGACGCGGACACCTTGCGCACGCTCGTCGACGACCGGGCCCGACCCGGTTTCCTCGACGCGGAACTGCGCAGGGCCGCCGCGGTGACGCAGGTCCCGCTGTCGGACTGGGGATACGAGCTCGGCAACGCGGAACCCGACCCGGTGCCCGCCGATGTCGCCGCCCGGCTCGGCGACGCGAGGGCGCAGACACACACGGTGTACCTGCGTTACGCGATCGAGGGAATCGACGCCGAACCCACCCGCAAGCCGGTCACCATCGTCGTCGTGCGGCGCGACGACGGCTGGCGTCTCGTCGACGACGAACCCGGACCCGGCAGGGTCACGTGGCGCGGCCCGTGGGACTTCGGGCCGCTCGTCGTCGAACCCGTGACGCAGCGCTCCGGCGGGAGGTCGCTGGTGATCGGCCATCCCGAGCAGGAAGGGCTCGTGGATGCGATCGCCCGGGAGATGGAGCCGGCCGTCGGCACCGTCGACCGGATCTGGGGAACGGACTGGTCGCGCCGGGCCGTGGTCCTCGTCACCTCGTCCCACGACGAGTTCACCCATCAGGTCGGTGACCGGCACAACGGTGCCGGGATCGCCGCGGTCGCGGTGTCCGATGCGGTGGATCCCCGCGCGGGCAGCGCCACCGGACAGCGCATCGTGTTCAGCCCGGCCGCCGCCGACAGGCTCGACGCCGAGGGTCTGCGGACCGTGCTGCGGCACGAACTCACCCACATCGCCGCCCGGGCACACACCGTCGACGGCTCCCCGCTGTGGATGCTCGAGGGCTACGCCGACTACATCGGATATCTCGGTGCGGACGAAGAGTTCGACGCGACGGCGCCGACGCTCACCGCGGCCGTGACACGCAACGGCACCCCGGACGCGCTGCCCGAGGACGCCGAGTTCACCGACGAACGCTCGCTGCTCGCCTACGAGACGGCATGGTCGCTCGCCGCCTACACCGCCGACGACTACGGGCCCGCGCGGCTGACCGAGCTGTATCGGAGGCTCGCCCGCGGGCCGATCGACGGAGCGGAGCTCGATGCCGTGCTGACCGACGTGCTCGGCACCGACACCGGCACGTTCGTCGCGGCGTGGGGGAACTGGGTCGACGACCGCCTGGCCGCGTCCGCGCGGTGACCCGCCCACCCGGACGTCGAACCCGCACCGATACGGTGAACGTCATGCCTCGAACACTGTTGGTGACGAACGATTTTCCGCCTCGCCCCGGCGGCATCCAGTCGTACCTGCAGTCGTTCGCGGCGCAATTGCCGGCCGAGGACCTCGTGGTCTATGCACCCCGGTGGCGTGGCGACAGCCACACGAAGTTCGACGCCCGGCAGCCGTTCGAGGTGGTCCGCCACCCCACGACCCTCATGCTGCCCACCCCGATGGTGGCGCGCCGCGCGACACGGTTGCTCACGGAGCACGGATGCGAAACCGTCTGGTTCGGGGCGGCCGCACCGCTGGCGCTGCTGGCCCCGGTGCTCCGGCGTGCGGGGGCGCGGAAGATCGTCGCCAGCACGCACGGGCACGAGGTCGGCTGGTCGATGCTGCCGGGAGCACGCGGTGCGCTGCGTCGCATCGGCGACGGCACCGACACCGTCACCTTCGTCAGCCGCTACACCCGTGGCCGGTTCGCATCCGCCTTCGGACCGAACGCCGGTCTCGAGCACCTGCCCTCGGGTGTGGACACCGAGGTGTTCCGGCCCGATCCGGCCGCACGCGCCGAACTGCGCGCCCGGTACGGGCTGGGTGACCGGCCCACGGTGCTGTGCCTGTCGCGCCTGGTTCCCCGCAAGGGTCAGGACATGCTGATCCGCGCTCTGCCGCAGATCCGGCAGCGCATCGACGGGGCGGCGCTCGTGATCGTCGGTGGCGGCCCCTACGAGGGACGGCTGCGCGAGCTGGTCCGGCAGGTCGGCGTCGACGACCACGTCGTGATCACCGGAGGGGTTCCCGCCGCGGAGCTCGCCGCGCACCACACGATCGCCGACGTCTTCGCGATGCCCTGCCGGACCCGCGGCGCCGGTCTCGACGTCGAAGGACTCGGCATCGTCTACCTCGAGGCGTCCGCGACCGGCGTCCCGGTCGTGGCCGGACGATCCGGTGGCGCACCCGAGACCGTGCAGGACGGAAAGACCGGACGGGTCGTCGACGGCACGAACGTCTCGCAGATCGCGGACACCATCTCCGATGTGCTCGCCGACCGCGACCGCGCCGCCGCGATGGGTGCCGCGGGCCGCGCCTGGGTGGGCGCCGAATGGCGCTGGGACACCCTCGGCGCGAAGCTGCGCAAGATCCTGAGCTGACCCCGCATCGAGCCGGCCGCCGCCGTATGTGAAGCTGTCCCCCGTGAGCAGCATTCAGGTGTCGGACCAGACCTTCATCGCCGCGCCGCCCGAGCGCATCGCCGCGGCCGTCGCGCGGCGCGACCGATGGCGTGTGTGGTGGCCCGATCTGGCCCTCACGGTTCGGGAAGACCGCGGCGAGAAGGGAATTCGCTGGGCGGTCACCGGTCCGCTGAACGGGACGATGGAGGTGTGGCTCGAGGAGATGCTCGACGGCGCCGTCGTCCACTACTTCCTGCACTGCGAACCGACCGGTGTCGCGCCGGAACGGGTCGGCATGCTCGACCTCGCGAAGCTGAACCGGGAACGGCGGGTTGCGGGAAAGAAGATGACCTTCGAGATCAAGCGGCAGCTCGAGGCCGGCCGGCCCGCGGGGGAGCCTCCGCAGTACTGACGATCGGCCGGTGACGGCAGCGACCGTTACGGTGTGGGGACAGACAACCGTCCCGGGGGATGTGGCCGGGCGGAACAGACGGAAAGGAAGCGTCATCGCATGGCCGAGAAGACCAAGCGGTCGATCACCATCGCCGCTCCGGCCGATCGGGTGATGTCCGTGATCGCGGATTTCGACGAGTACCCGACCTGGGTGGAGGCGGCGAAGTCGGTCGAGGTGCTCGACAGGTTCCCGGACGGCCGTGCCGAGCGTGTCCGGTTCGTGCTCGACGCGGGCATCGTGAAGGACACCTACGTGCTGCGCTACGTGTGGGCGTCGGACGGCCGTTCGGTGAGCTGGGAACTCGAATCCGGTGAGATCCAGAAGGCGCAGTCCGGGACGTACGCGCTGTCCGACGCTCCGGGTGGCGGCACCACCGTCGACTACGAACTGACCGTGGATCTGACGATCCCGATGATCGGCCTGTTCAAGCGCAAGGCCGAGAAGGTGATCACCGACACCGCGCTCAAGGAACTCAAGAAGCAGGTCGAGGGCTGAGCGAGAACGAGGGCACCGTCGAGACCCGCCTGCGGCTGTTCGTCGGCAAGGGCGGCGCCGGAACGAGCACGGTGGCCGCCGCCACCGCGGTCGAGGCCGCGAGCCCGCAGCATCCGGTTCTGCTGGTGTCGCTGGATCAGGCGTCGTCACTGTCCGACTTGTTCGGTCTCGACCGTGCACCCGGCGTCGTCCGGTCCGTCGCCGACGGGCTCGACATTCTCGAGATCGACTCGCTCGCCCTGCTCGAACAGCGCTTCGCGGCGTTGGCGAGGCTCCTCGCGGTCGCCGGGGGCGGACACGACCACGCCGAGGGGTTCGCGCTGCCCGCCCCGGAGGAGATCACCGGTGTGCCCGGCCTGCAGGAGGTTCTCGCCCTCCACGAGATCGCCCGCCTGACCGCGGACGGCCGTCGGCACACGGTCGTCGTCGACTGCCCGTCGGGGGCCGCGGCGTTCGGCACGCTGGCCGCTCCGCGCATGGCCGCCGACTACGTCGAACGGATCTGGCCGCGGCACAGCCGGATCGAGGCCGCCACCGGACCGGACCTGCGGCTCGGATTCGTCGTGGCGCTGTTCGACCGGATGCTGGACCGGCTCGGGGAGATCGCGGATCTGCTCGCCGACCGGCGGCGCACGTCGGTGACCCTCGTCGGCACCGCCGACCGTGTCTCGGCCGTCGAACTGCGCCGGCTCCGGTCGTGGACGGCACTGTCCGGGCTGCGCCTCGACGGCGTGATCGTCAACGGCCTCGTGCCCGATTTCGGTGCCGGCACCGGGCCGGCCGCGGACTGGCTCGACGCGCAGCGCAGGGCACAACGGTCGGTGCTCGACGACATCGTCTCCTCGGTCGGTGACGTGCCGGTCCTCGAATGTGAGCGACAGGCCTCGGAACCGGTAGGGTTGGCGTCTCTGGGGGCGTTTGCCCGGGCGCTCTACCGGGACGATCGGGATATTCGGGAGTCGGCGGCCGCCGACACGACCCCGATCCGGATCCAGCACGAATCGGGGACAGGGGTGGATTCGGTGTACACGATGCGGATGCATCTGCCGCTGGCAGATCCGGCGACCTTGACCCTGGGCCGGGTCGACGACGACCTCGTGGTCGGAGCGGACGGGATCCGCCGTCGCGTCCGGCTGGCGTCGGGCCTGCGGCGCTGCACGGTCTCCGGAGCCGAGTTCGACGGCGGCGACCTGGTGGTGCGGTTCGTTCCGGATCCGGCGGTGTGGCCGCAGTGAGCTCCGAACACGACGCCCTCGTCGCCGAACTGCGGCTGCTCGCCGAGGCCGTTCTCGACCGTGTCGACCGCGCCGTCCAGCAGTACGCGGCCGCGCAGCCTCCCGCACCGGCCGACGCCGACCCTTCAGGCACACCGACCCCTGCACCCTCCGGTGGCTGCTCGTGGTGCCCGGTGTGCGCCGCCGCTGCACTGCTGCGCGGCGAACCCCACGAACTGCTCACCCGGCTGGCCACCCAGATCGCCGCGCTCATCGCGCTGATCCGCGAACTGCTCGCCCGTTACCTCCCGCCGCCGACCGGTCCCGCGGGTCCCGGCAGTCCCGAGCCGACTCCGCCGGAACCGACCGACCGGGCCGGTGGGTTCGTGCCCATCCCGGTCACGATCCGGCCCTGATCCGCGCGGGAACCGAGATGGCTGAACCGGAACGGCTGACGATCGGGATCGACGTCGGCGGCACCAGCATCCGCGCCGCGGTCGTGGACGGCACGGGAACGATCGTCGATTCGGTGCGCGCGGCGACCCCGGCCTCGGCCGGCGCCCTCGAAGACGCGCTCGAGGAGACCGTCCGGTACCTGTCCGAGCGCAACGACGTCGCCGCGGTGGGGCTGGCCGTCGCCGGATTCCTCGCGGTCGACCGTCGCACCGTCCTGTTCGCGCCTCACCTGGCCTGGGTGGATGCGCCGGTCGCGCAGCGGCTCACCGACAGGTTCGCGATGCCCGTCGTCCTCGAACACGACGCGAACGCCGCGGCCTGGGCCGAATATCGGTTCGGGGCCGCCGCCGGTGCGCACACCGCGGTCCTCGTCGCGCTGGGCACCGGCATCGGCGCGGCGCTGCTGCTCGACGGCCGCATCTACCGGGGCGCCCACGGTGTCGCCCCGGAACTCGGGCACCTGCAGATGGTTCCGGGCGGCCGGGCCTGCGCGTGCGGCAAACGCGGATGCTGGGAGCGGTACTGCAGCGGCACGGCACTGGTGGACACCGCCGTCGACCTGCTGCCCACGGTCCGGGGCCGCTCGCTTCTCGCCCGCGACGCCGCGGCCGATCCCGGGTCGCTCACCGGCCGCCGGATCGCGGCTGCGGCCCAGGACGGGGACGTGCTCGCGGTCGCCGCGATGGCCGAGTTCGCGCGCTGGCTCGGAGTCGGCCTGGCGGCCGTCGCGGACATCTACGATCCCGAACTCGTCGTGATCGCCGGGGGCGTGTCGGGCTCGGCCTCGCTGTTCCTCGACGACGCCCGCGACCACTACGTCGCTGCGCTCACCGGTACCGGGCATCGCCCGCTCGCGCGGATCCGCGCGGCGCATCTGGGGGACGCGGCGGGAATGATCGGCGCCGCGGATCTCGCCCGCGGCCCGGCGCACCTCGGCAGGATCGGTCCGTCCGACTGAGATGCTGGTCACGTCCGCCGGTGTGACCTTGCGTGCACCGGGGTCGCGGTGTGCACGCCGACACCGCGTGGACGTAGAGTCGATCGTCGAGCGCGCGTGGTGGTGCGGGCGGGGTTCAGGAAGGGATGCCATGTGGTACTGGCTGTTCAAGTACGTTCTGCTGGGGCCGCTGCTGTATCTCATGGGGCGCCCGAAAATCGAAGGCGCAGAGAACATTCCGTCGGACGGCCCCGCGATCCTCGCGAGTAATCACCAGGCGGTCCTCGATTCGTTCTTCCTTCCGCTGATGGTGCGCCGGCGCATCACCTTCCTCGCGAAGAGCGAGTACTTCACCGGAACCGGCTTCAAGGGGGGATTCCAGCGCTGGTTCTTCTCCGCCGTCGGTCAGGTGCCCATCGACCGCACCAGCGCCGACGCCGCGCAGGACGCCCTCAACGCCGGCGTGCGCGTGCTCGGTCAAGGCAAACTGCTCGGCATCTATCCGGAGGGCACCCGGTCGCCGGACGGACGGCTCTACAAGGGCAAGACCGGCATGGCGCGCCTCGCCCTGGAAACCGGCGTCAAGGTCATCCCCGTGGCGATGATCGGCACCGACAAGATGAACCCGATCGGCTCGAAGATGTGGCGGCCGGCGAAGATCACCGTGAAGATCGGCGAGCCGATCGACTTCTCCCGCTTCGAAGGGATGGGCGGGAACCGCTTCGTCGAGCGCACCGTCACCGACGAGGTGATGTACGCGCTGATGCAGCTGTCCGGCCAGGAGTACGTCGACATCTACGCCGCGACCCTGAAGAAGAAGGATGCAGCGTCCGAGAAGGCGGGCCCGCAGAAGGCAGTGGAGGGCGGTGCTTCCGGGACGAATGCGCCGGCCACAGCCGACGCCGACCGGTTGCCCGACACGCAGGCGGGCTGAATCAGGGCGACGCGAATCGTTGCCGCGCGACCCTATCGGGCATAATGTCCGCACGTGCGTTATTTCTACGACTGCGAGTTCATCGAGGATGGCCGGACCATCGAGCTCGTGTCGATCGGTGTTGCCTGCGAGGACGGCCGTGAGTTCTATGCGGTGTCCAACGAGTTCGATCCCGAACGGGCCGGTCCGTGGGTGCGTCGCAACGTGCTGCCGAAACTTCCCCCCGGAGCGCACCCCGCGTGGAAATCGCGGGCGCGCATCCGCGACGACCTGCTCGCCTTCCTGATCCCCAGGCCCGGGATCCAGCCCGAGCTGTGGGCCTGGATAGGGGCATACGACCACGTCGTCCTCGCGCAGTTGTGGGGCGCGATGCCCGAGCTGCCCGACGCCATCCCGCGTTTCACCCGGGAACTGCGCCAGCACTGGGAGCAGCACGGGCGTCCGTTGTTGCCACCGGTGCCCGACGACAATCACGACGCGCTCGCCGACGCGCGCCACAATCTCGCGAAGTTCGAGGCGATCGAAGCGGCCCGCCGCACCCGGTGAACCCGCCGCTCCCCGGGGGTGCGTGACCTCCGGTGGTCGGGAGCAATATCCTGGTGAGCGTGAACTGGACTGTCGACGTGCCGATCGACCGCTTGCCCGAACTGCCCCCGTTGCCGGACGAGATGCGTGAGCAGCTCGACGCCGCGCTCGCCAAGCCGGCGGTGCAGCAGCCGAACTGGCCGGTGGACCAGGCGGCGGCGATGCGCACCGTACTCGAGAGTGTGCCGCCCATCACCGTGCCCCGCGAGGTCATCGAGCTGCAGGACCATCTTGCCGCCGTCGCGCGCGGCGAGGCGTTCCTGCTGCAGGGCGGTGACTGCGCCGAGACGTTCGCAGACAACACCGAACCCCACATCAAGGGCAACATCCGCACGCTGCTGCAGATGGCCGTGGTGCTCACCTACGGTGCGTCGCTGCCGGTCGTGAAGGTCGCACGGATCGCCGGGCAGTACGCCAAGCCGCGGTCGTCGGACACCGACGCGCTCGGCCTGCCGTCCTACCGCGGCGACATGGTCAACTCGATCGTCGCCGACGCCGCGGTCCGCACCCACGACCCGTCACGACTGGTCCGTGCGTACGCCAACGCCAGCGCGGCGATGAACCTGGTGCGCGCGATCACCTCCGGTGGCGAGGCCGACCTGCACCGTGTCCACGACTGGAACCGCGAGTTCGTGTCGAAGTCCCCGGCCGGTGCCCGCTACGAGGCACTCGCCTCGGAGATCGACCGCGGGCTGCGATTCATGGACGCGTGCGGCGTCGTCGACCCCAACCTGCGGTCCGCGACGATCTACGCCAGCCACGAGGCGCTCGTGCTGGACTACGAGCGCGCGATGCTGCGCCTCGACGACACCGACGGGCACCCGCGTCTGTACGACCTGTCCGCACACTTCCTGTGGATCGGTGACCGCACCCGTCAGCTCGACGGTGCACACATCGCGTTCGCCGAACTGCTCGCCAATCCGATCGGTCTCAAGATCGGCCCGAGCACCACCCCGGATCTGGCCGCCGAGTACGTCGAACGGCTCGACCCGACCAACAAGCCGGGTCGGCTGACCCTGATTTCGCGGATGGGGCACGCCAAGGTGCGCGACCTGCTGCCCGGGATCATCGAGAAGGTCGAGGCCACCGGTCACCAGGTGATCTGGCAGTGCGATCCGATGCACGGCAACACGCACGAATCCTCGACCGGCTACAAGACCCGGCACTTCGATCGCATCGTCGACGAGGTGCAGGGTTTCTTCGAGGTGCACAATGCGCTCGGCACCCACCCGGGTGGCATCCACGTCGAACTCACCGGTGAGAACGTCACCGAGTGCCTCGGCGGCGCCCAGGACATCTCGGACGTGGACCTGCACGGCCGCTACGAGACGGCGTGCGACCCGCGTCTGAACACCCAGCAGTCCATCGAGCTGGCGTTCCTCGTCGCCGAAATGCTGCGCGGCTGACCCACCGCTGTCCGGCCGACACGGCCGACGTCCGGCCCCGGTGCTCGCGCGCCGGGGCCGGACTCGTCCCCGATGATCGAAACCAGGACAGGTTCGAAATCAGGGGAGGGCCGTCAACGTGACGGTGCCGCCCGGCTCCACCCGATCACCCGCGCCAGGACTCTGACCGATCACCACCGACCGGTCCGTGTCCGCGACCTGGCGTACCTCGACCCCGAGACCGAGCCGCTCGAGCTCGTTGCGGGCCGCCGTGACCGACCGCCCCAGCAGCGACGGAACCTTCACCGCGTTCGACACGAGCAGCGTGACGCTGCTGCCGGCCCCGACCTCGGTACCGGTCGCGGGATCCGTGCCCGAGACCCGGCCGGCGTCGACGTTCGGGTCGAACACCTCCCTCGTCTCGACCACGGTCAGACCCGCTGCCTCGAGCTGGGTCCGGACGGCGTCCGGCTTCTTGCCCGACACGTCGGGCATCTCCACCGGCGCGGCGCCCTTGCTGATGATCAGCTTCACCGGCGAGCCGACGGCCAGCTCCGTGCCGGGACCCGGATCCAGCGCGGCAACCCCGCCCTCGGGGACCGTGTTGCTGAAGGCCGTGCCGCCGTCGACCGGTTCGAACGTGCGCCGCCGCAGCTCGTCCTCGACGGCTGCGCGGTCGCCCCCACCGGGCAGTTTGGGAACCGTCGGCCGGCCCAGCGACACCAGCAGCGCGACCGTCTCGCCGTCGCCGACGCGTTCACCGGCGGCCGGGTCGGTACCGAGGACGGCGTCGACCGGGGCGTCGTCGGAATACTCCCCGCGAATCTCGCTCGGCACCCCTGCCGCCTCGAGCGCCGACACCGCGGCCGCCCGATCCAGGCCGGCGATCGTGGGCACC
>NZ_JBMBTE010000129.1:0-13725 GCF_048897285.1 Rhodococcus sp. O3 | reverse complement strand
GTCCCGTGGGAAGTCCGCCACCGGCCGCGGCGTGCGCGACGATCGCGAGTGCCGCTGTCAGGGCACCCGCGGTCGCACCGCGCAGAATCGGACCGGCAGACATGGGACCGTCAGCGCACCCCGAGTCGCGCCAGCAGGTCGGCTTCGATGCCGTCGAGCTCGGCGGAGATCGCCGCGTGCGCCGAGCGGCGACGCGGGGCAGGCATCTGCTCGGCCGCACTGATCGCGGTCGTGAGATCGGCGAGCCGGGCTCGGGTGGCCTCGGCGAACTTGGCGGTTTCGGCGTCCTGCGGATGCTGCTCGACGATCTTGGCGACGGAATGCTCGGCGCCTGCGACGCGGGCGCTCAGTCGCGCGCCGTGCCCGGTGAACTCGCCGAGCTGGTCGATCGCGATGCCCATGCGCTGCGCCCGCCGGGCGTCGAGCTGCCCGCGCAGGGCGGTGACGGCCTGGTAGACCAGCGGCACCAGCACCGGCGCCAGCAGACGTGCGACCCCGAGATAGCGCCGCACCTTCGCGGCGGTGAAGCCCTGGGAGGCGGCGGCCTTCTCCTGCGCCTTGAGCGTGGCGATCTGCTGCTTCTCGATCCGGGTCTGCGACTTGACTAGCTCTCTGTCGACCTTGGCCTGTGCCCTCGCGGCGCGGCGGTCCCGTCGAGACTGGTTCTTTGCTCCGAGCTTCGCTTCGAGCGCGGCCTTGTGCTTCAGGGCCTTCGCCTCGGCCTTGCGGGTGGCGCGACGCTTCCGCCGTTTGAACAACGCCATCGAACAGCACCCTCCATTCGGTGTGACGGCGCAGCGGCACCTGAACAATCAGGCTGTCTGAGCCGGTGGTATCGGTTCACCTTAGGACGAATACCCTGGACGGTTGTGGATGCACCCATCGAAATGCGGCGATCGCCCGTTCTCATCGAGGCGAGCGCGCTGACAAGGTGCCGTCACCGGGTGTATCTGGACGCGGCGTTTCCCGAGGACTTGGCGGCGGCACCGGAGAACCCCGGAGCGAAACAGCGGCAGGAGGCTGCCGCGGCGCATCGCGAATCGATCCGCCGGCAGTTGTGCGACGCCCAGCCCGGCTGGGTGCAGATCGCTGCCGACGGACCCGCGTCCCGCCGGGCCGAGGACACGATCCGGGCGTGCCGCGCCGGCGCCGACCGGATCTGGGGTGCGGTGCTGCCCGCCGAACCCGAAACGGGGCGGCGTGGCCGGTCCGAGATCCTGCTCCGCGACACCGCGCGCGGCGGCTACATCCCGGTGATCGTCGTCAACCACAAGGTCACCGATCCGGGCCGCGGCGCGACCACGACCGGACTGTTCGCGTGGGAACCCGCGGTCGACGAGACGCGCAAGGTGCGCAGCCAGCTGCGCGACCAGATGCGGCTCGCGCAGCTGTACCGGATGCTCGAAGGGCACGGGCTCGCCAGCCCCGCGCGGGTGGCGGGGGCGATCGGCTACGGCGGGGACTGCATCCTCGTGCACGACCTGTCCGAGGTGCTCGCCGACTACGACGAGCGGTACGCGGACCGGATCGCGATCGCGCGCGGCGAGGTCGCGACCGGGCCGGCGCAGATCGGGGAGTGCCGTACCTGCCCGTGGTGGTCGCGGTGCCGGGAACAGCTGGTGCAGGCGCACGACGTGTCGCTGGTCGCGCCCGGCCAGCGCGCGACGGTGCTGCGCGAACTCGGTGTGCACACCGTCGACGAGCTGGCCCACTGGGACGGCGCGGAACCCGAGGTGTGGCCACAGGGGTCGTTCGCGGACACCGTCGTGACGGCGAAGGCGTGGCTGGTGGGTGCGCCCCTGGTGCGGCGGTACGGGCACGTGCACGTGCACCGTGCCGATATCGAGGTCGACGTCGACATGGAGAGCTACCACGAGTTCGGTGCCTACCTGTGGGGGACGCTGCTGAACGTCGACGGCGAGTCGGCGTACCTGCCGTTCGCGACCTGGGATCCGGTGCCCACCGACGACGAGGCCCGCTCCTTCGGCGAGTTCTGGACGTGGCTCTCCGATCAACGCAAGGTCGCCGAGCGTCGCGGGAAAACGTTTGCCGCGTACTGCTATTCGAGGACGGCCGAGGACAAGTGGCTGCTGGCGTCGGCGCGCCGGTTCTATGGACGACCCGGTGTGCCGAGCGAGGCGGAGGTCCGCGCGTTCATCGACTCGCCACAGTGGGTCGACGTGTTCCAGGCCGTGACCGATCAGTTCGTGTGCCCGAACGGCAAGGGACTCAAGAAGATTGCACCGCTGGCCGGACATCGGTGGCGCGACGATGAGGCCGGCGGCGAGGCATCGATGAGCTGGTATCGCGAGGCCGTCGGCTACGAGGGTTCGCCCGACCCGTCCCAGCGGCAGCGGCTGCTCGAGTACAACGAGGACGACGTCATCGCGACGAAGATCCTGCGGGAGTGGATGACCGACCGTGCAGTGCAGGAGATCCCGCACATCGACGACCTCTGATGCCGCCGCGAGGCATGTGTCCGCCGAACGAATCAATTCTGCAGTGCATGTGGTGGATTGTCGCCACATCGAGATAGATTGCTGTTCACGTGATTCGAGGTCGGTGCCGGGCGATCGACCGAAGTGGCACCGGCACTGAATTTTCTTATCCGCCTGTGGATTCGGACTGCAATATCGGAGGACGCATATGCTGCGCACATCGTTGATCTCTGCCGCCCTTGTCGGCGTCGCCGTCTTTGCGCCTGCTGATGTCGCGGTCGCGGCGCCGGTGACGCCTTCCCCGGTCGCGCCGGCGGCTGGTCCGTTGCCCTATCGGGCAACCACGATTTCCGGCCCGTGCTATCGCGACCCGGTAGCAATTCTGTGCCTGCTTTCCACGGCCTCATCGATGCCGCTCACCGGCTCGGCCAACATCACCGCAAACCCCGGGCTTCCCAACGGCGGTGTCGGCGAATAAGTGGTCCGGGTAACGGCGTCCGTCGTCGGTGGTGTGATCCTGCTCAAGTGGATGACAGATCGTGCCGTGCAGGAGATTCCGCACAGCGACGATCTCTGATTCTCACGACCGGGCGGCCGCTGCGAGGCGGATGAGTGCTTCCACTATCGGCCGTCCGAACATGGGCGGGTCGTTGTGCCCGACCCCCGGCAGGACGACCCGTTCGAGGAGATGCGGCGCCGCGTCGGCGACGCGCTCGCTCTGCGCGGGCGGGACGATCGTGTCTGCGGTACCGAACACGACGGTGACGGGAACGTCGAGCCGGGCGACGGTCGCGGCGACCGGGAACCGGTCCCACAGCAGAACTGTCGGAAGAAACGGGTAGTGGTGCCGCGCGACCGACGGCAGGTCGACGAACGGCGAGCGCAGCAGCAGACCCGCAGGGGGATACGCCGCGGCGAGTCCGGTGGCGACGCCGGTGCCGAGGCTTTCCCCGAGATACAGGAGCCGGTCGGGCGGGACGTTCTCGATCTCGACGAGATGGTTCCGTGCCGCCCGTGCGTCGAGTGCGAGGCCGTCCTCGGTGGGCCGGCCCGGATTGCCGCCGTAGCCGCGGTAGTCGACCAGCAGCGTCGTGAATCCTGCGAGGGATAGGGCTGCGGCGAGTGGCGCCCGGTCGAGCCGATTGCCGCCGTTCCCGGGAGCGAGCAGCACGGTGAAACCGGTGCCCGGGCCGGTGGGCCCGGTGGCCGGGACGAACCAGGCGCCCAGTTCGAGACCGTCTTCGGTGGTGAGGCGGACGTCCCGGGCGCCGGGCAGTACCTCGGCCGCCGGGGGAGGCGGGGACGTGTCCGGCAGATAGATCAGCCGCCGCTGGCCGGCCCACAGCGCGATGCCCACCACCGCGGCCACCGCGACGACGACCACGAGCACCCGCGCGACTGCTGTTCCGAGGGTCACAACAACGAGTGTGCCCGCTCCTCCGAACGAATCAAACTTGTTCTCGTGACGCGTTTCGCATGGCGAACGATCTGGATCGGTGCATAGATTGGAAGCCGAACCACATCGGGAGGGATGTCACATGCTCCGCATAATCTGCGCTGCCACAGCACTTTTCGCAGCAGTTATGGTGACTGCGGTTGGGGCGGTGTGTGTTTCGCGTGCCGGATCACGCGTCCTGGACGCCTTGTCCTCTCGGTGGGATGCCTACTCGCTGTACCCCGGCTCGTACCTGATGCCGAGATAGCCCGTGTGCCTTTGTGGCGGTTGGGGGCGCCACAAAGGCACACGGGCGGCGGAGCCGCCTACCGCGGGGCCATGCGCAGCGCACCGTCCATGCGGATGGTCTCGCCGTTGAGGTAGTCGTGCTCGACGATCATCTGCACCAGCTGGGCGTACTCGGCGGGCTGGGCCAGGCGCGACGGGAACGGCACACCGGCCTCGAGGCCCTTGCGGTACTCCTCGGTGACACCGGCGAGCATCGGGGTGTCGACGATGCCGGGGGCGATCGTGTTGACGCGGATGCCGTACTGCGCGAGGTCGCGGGCGGCGGGGACGGTCATGCCGTGCACGCCACCCTTGGATGCGGAGTACGCGATCTGCCCGATCTGGCCCTCGAAGGCGGCGACGGACGCGGTGTTGACGACGACGCCGCGCTGCCCGGCGTCGTCGACCGGATCGGTCTTGGCGATGGCGTCCGCGGCCAGGCGCATCACGTTGAACGTGCCCAGCAGGTTCACGGTGATGACCGTGCGGAACAGCTCGAGATCGTGCGGGCCGTTCTTCGACAGGATGCGGCCCGCCCAGCCGACACCCGCACAGTTGACGACGATGCGCAGCGGCACACCGGACTCGACGATCTTGTCGACCGCGGCCTGAACCTCGTCGGCGCTGGTGACGTCCGTGGCGAGCAGCGTGACGCCCTCGGGAGCCTTGCTGCCCACGCGCTCGATGGACTGGGCGAGATCGAGACCGAAGACGGTCGCGCCGGCGTCGGTGAGGCGCTTCGCGGTGGCCGCGCCGAGCCCGGACGCCGCACCGGTGACCAGTGCTGCGGTTCCCTGAATTTCCACTGCCGTACTCCTGTTCCGGCGGCCCCGTCGGCGCGCCTCGTCTGAGGTCGAACCCTAGCGCGGTGACCACGGGCTCGAGGCGACCACAGACCCGAGAATTCCTGCGGCTACGCGACGCCGTCGGCGACGGTCGTGTCGACCCGGCCGAGCGTGCGACTACGGCCGCGCACCAGCAGCGCCGCACCGAGTCCGGCCGCGGCGAGACACGCGACGGCGCCGAGCAGCAGTCCGGCGCGCCCGCCGAACTCCTCGCACACCCATCCGGCGAGCGGCCCGCCGATCGCGGTGGAACCGAGGAACGCCACGGACCACAGCGCCATGACCCGGCCCCGCATCGTCGGGGCCGACGCGAGCTGCAACGAACTGTTCGTGGTCGCGGTGAACGATGCGCTCAGTCCACCGACCAGGACCATCGCGGCGATCATGAGCCCGAGGTTCGGTGCGGCCGCGGCGCCGGCCATGGCGACACCGAAGGCGACTGCGGTGACCACCAGGGGGTTGACGCCGGTGCGGCCCCACGTGGCGATCACGAGACCACCGACGACGGAACCGGCGCCCATCGCGGCGGTGAGGAAGCCGTAGCCACCGGCCCCGGCGGCGAGCACGTGTTCCGCGACGACGGGCAGCACGACCTGGAACTCGAACGCCAGGCAGCCGACGAGCGCCATCATGATCAGCGGCACCGCGAGATCCGGGCTGCGCCGCACGTACGCCAGGCCCTCCCGCAGCTGACCGCGGGCGCGGCCGGCCTGCGGGGACGGGTTGAGCTGCGACACGTCGAGTCGCAGCAGCGACGCCACCACCGCGACGAAACTGGCCGCGTTGAGCAGGAAGCAGACGCCGAGGCCGCCGGCGGCGATGACCAGGCCGGCCACGGCCGGTCCGATCATGCGGGAACACGACGCCAGCACGGACTGCAGGCTCACGGCGTTGCGCAGGTCGTCGGGCCCGACCATCTCGAGCATGAACGACTGGCGGGCCGGGTTCTCGAAACACTGGTTGAGGCCGAGCAGTGTGGCGAGCACCCACACGTGCCACAACTGAACGGTGCCGGTGACGGTGAGCAGGCCCAGGACCAGTGCCTGCAACCCCATCATCGACTGGAGCCCGATCATCAGCTTGCGCTTGTCCACCCGATCGGCGACGACGCCGCCGTACGGGCCGAGCAGCAGCATCGGCACGGTCTGCAGCGCCAGGACGACGCCGATCGCGGTGCCGGAACCGGTCAGCTCCAGCACCAGCCAGGACTGGGCGACGGTCTGCATCCAGGTGCCGACGAGGGAGACGGCCTGGCCGGAGATGTAGCGGCGGAAATTCGCGCCGCGCATTGCCGCGAACGTCTGTCCGCGCAGGTCGGAGAGGGTCGTCACGGGCGGCACCCCGCGGAGTCGGCCATGCTCTCGGCGAGGGCTTCGAGGGCGGGAAGCGCGCGGCGGATCGCGTCGGTGTGCTCGTCCGACAACCCGGCCAGATTCTCGGCGAACAGAGCGGTCCGCACGTCGCGCAGGTGCTGGAAACGTTCCCGCCCGGGTTCGGTGATGCCGGCCCTGATCACGCGTTTGTCGCCGGGGTCGGGGGAGCGGGTGAGCAGGCCCGCGTCCTCGAGTTTGCCGAGCATCCGCGACAGCATCGTCGGGTTGATGCCCTCGATCTCGGCGAGTTCGCGAACCCCGATCTCGCCGTGCCGCGCGACCGTGGACAGCAGCGAGAACTGGCTGCGGGTGAGGCCGTCCTCGCCGGACGAGCGGCGGTCGACGCGGCGGGCGATCTTGCCGAAGGTCAGGCGCAGCCGTGCGATCTCGTCGTCGTCGAAACGTGTGCTTGCGGAACTCACCGTCGCCTCCCAATATTAATTGCCTATCGGCAAGCATACTCCTGCGGGCAAGCCGGAGCCGTCCGTCGCGAACGGACGGTCCGAAAAGGGGAGGGGTTCTGCTACTCGACGGGCACGCGCGGCGCTTCCACCGCGCGACGGCGAACCGCGACGGCGCGAGCGGCGGCGGCCACGGCGGCGAGTGCGAGCGTCGCGCCACCGGCGACGAATCCGGCCGGGGTCTCGGGGGCCAGTCCCTCACCGAGCATCCAGGCGCCGAAGGCGAAGAACAACGCCGCAGCTCCGAACTTGATCGCGTTCTCCGGCAGGTGCTTTCCGAGCATCGCGCCGACGACCACGGCGAGTGCGTCGGCGGCGACCATGCCGACGGTCGATCCGATCCACACGCCGGCCCAGTCGTTGTCGGCGGCCAGCGTGATGGTGGCCAACATGGTCTTGTCGCCGAGTTCGGCCAGGAAGAAGGCGGAGGTGACGGCCAGGAACGCGGACCGGGTCACGCGCGCGGCCTTGTTCTGCTCCTCTTCGTCGAGCGAATCGCCGCGCAGGGTCCACAGTCCGAAGAACACGAAGGCGATACCGCCGACGATCGCGAGGGCCGTGGACGGGATCGCGACCCCGAGATAGTGGCCGACGGCGACCGAGACGAGGTGCACGGCGGTGGTGGCGGCGAGGATGCCGGACAGGACGACCCACCAGCGGTAACGCAGCGCGAATGTCATCGCCATGAGCTGGGACTTGTCGCCGAGTTCGGCGACGAAGATGACTGCGAAACTCAGCGCGATTGCGGCGATCATCGAATTCGTTTCCTCCTGTCCGAATGGAGGAAACGGGGCTTCCTCCGGACGCCGGCGCAGGTGCGTCGACGACCGAAGGTCTCGCCCACCGGAATCGATGGATCCGGTTCACCCGGCCGGGCGGGAACCCCGAGGGGTCGTGCCAGTGTGTCGACCGGGCGATTGGGGGCTACTCCCCTTCGCTCCGGCAACGATAGCGGGTCGGCAACGAAATCGCAAAGGGCACACTAAGTTTGGCGACCCGAACTCGAGGATGTGGGCGACGGTCACGCTGCGAGCAGCATGGCCAGAATCGCGGTGTCGGGGTCGCTGTTGGGATCCACGCCGACCCTGCTGACCAGCGACGTCACCGTGCCGTCGGCCTCGGCCTCCACCCACGCGGCCCGGTGCTCGAGCCCGAGGTGCGGGAGACCCGGCAGCAGGACGCACCCCGACGCGACGCCCACGTTCTCGGGCAGCGACGGTGTCGTCTCCGACGGCGGGTGCAGCATGATCAGTGCCGGCGGTTGATGCTCCGCGAACCGTCCCGGTTCGACGGCCTCCTCGCCGAGCACCGGCCCCTCGGCGACCACCAGCCCGACCGTGCCCGGAACCGGATCGTCCGGAAGTTCCTCGCGTACCCCGAAGACGGTGGATGTGGGCAGCAGGCCGGGGAGCGAGGCGACCCGCACCGTCATCGCCAGCAGCTGGGTCCACTCGCGGGTGGTCTCGGGCCAGCGTCCCGAGACGACGAAACCGCGCAGCGATCCGGCGGCCTGGAAGGCGGCGAGTTCGATTCTTTCGTGTCCGTTCATCCCGCAACCTCCCCATGTCGAAGTGGTGTCGGCGCACAGCGCCCCCGATACACCTCGTTGGGTATATGAGAAGAATGACCGGATCCCGGCTGGCACACAAGAGGGACAGAGTGCCAACCGCAGGCCCCGGACACGAAAAAGGGACGCCGGAGATCCGGCGTCCCTCTTTGCGCAGCGTGTGCGGGGTGACTAGACGATCAGACCGGCGGTCTGGGTGCGGGCGCGCTCGAAGCGGGCCTGCACGTCCGCCCAGTTGACGATGTTCCAGAAGGCCTTGACGTAGTCGGCCTTGACGTTCTGGTACTGCAGGTAGAAGGCGTGCTCCCACATGTCGAGCATGAGCAGCGGAACCAGGCCGATGGAGATGTTGCCCTGCTGATCGTAGAGCTGCACGATCTGCAGGCGCTGACCGATGGAATCCCACGCCAGGATGGACCAGCCGGAGCCCTGGATGGAGTTCGCGTTGGCCGAGAAGTGATCGCGGAACTTGTCGAACGAACCGAAAGCGTCGTCGATGGCGGCGGCGAGCTCACCCTCCGGCTTGTCGCCACCCTCGGGCGAGAGGTTCTGCCAGAACACCGAGTGGTTGGTGTGGCCACCGAGGTGGAACGCGAGGTCCTTCTCGAGCTTGGTGGCCTGCGCGGCCATCGTGCCGTTGTCGCGGGCCTCGGCCAGCTTCTCCAGGGCCGTGTTGGCGCCGGCGACGTAGGTCGCGTGGTGCTTGCTGTGGTGCAGCTCCATGATCTTGGCGGAGATGTGCGGTTCGAGGGCCGCGTAGTCGTAGGGCAGTTCCGGAAGCGTGTACTCAGCCACGAAGGGTCCCTTCATCTGCGGGCCTGTTGGGCCCGTTCATGTTTTCGGTACTTCTGGGTTTCCACCCAAACTCATAAGTACACCCTGCGCAACACTGGCCTGCACGCGGTTCCGGCATATCCGGCGCGCCGCCGTCGAGGGCTGTTGGGCGGCTCGGCAGGGGACAAAGGTCTCTACCTGCGCAGATGGGGGCCGGATTCGGCGCGAGAGTAAACCGGACATTAACATTGTCGGATGTTTCGGCCACTCCCGAGCGACACGGCACGCGGCGGCGAAGCGCCTCGGGTCGAGTTCCCGGGCGTGAATCTGCTGAAGACGTTCGCCGTTCTCGCTGTCGTGTACTCGCACATCTCGTTCTATCTGATCGACGACCTCGGCACCGGCTGGTGGGGGATCGACCTCGTCTACGACGTGCTCGTCGACGGCGCGAAACTCAACCAGCACCTGTCGTTCCTCGGCGTCGCCGCCTTCATGATGCTGACCGGGATGCTGATCACCCGATCCGCGATCCGGCAGGACGCCCGCCCGTTCCTCATCGCCCGCGGTGCCCGGCTGCTGCCCGGATTCTGGGCCGCGATCCTCGCCGCGATCGTGCTCGTGCGTCTCGGCATCAACGGCATGTTCAGCGGGCAGACCGGCATCACCAACGGCGAGGCGGTGCTCAGCTTCTTCCTGGGCGGGTTCTTCCTGAAACCCGAGGTCGCGGTGCTCGGCGTGACCTGGACCCTCGCGGTGCAGCTGACGTTCTATCTCTACTGCGTGCTCGCGCGTCCGCTGCTGCGGGCCGCGCCGATCGCGATGCCGACCCTCGGCGCCGCGGTGTGCATGCTGGTGATCTTCTACAACCTGTACATCCCGCAGCCGTACACGCTGCCGTTCCTGTCGAAGATCGCCGCGACCCTCCCGTGCGTCTTCCTCGGGCAGATCATCTACCTGGGGTGGGCGCGGCTGGCCGGCCCCCGCGGACTCATCCTCGCGATGATCGCGCAGGTGATGGTCGTCTGGATCGCCACCGACTACCAGGTGTACTGGGCCGGATCCCGCTACCTGTGGACGATCGTCGTGGTCACCGCGACCGTCGTGTTGCTCGCCCGCTACGACGGCCGGCTCGCCCACTCCCGGATCGTGTACTGGACCGCGACCCGCAGCTTCGCGATCTACCTCGTGCACACGCTGGTGCTGTATCGGGTGTACGAGAACACCGTCGGACACCTCGGCCGTACCGGAGCCGTCCTCGCGTTCGTGGTGGTGTGCGCGCTCGTCTCCGAGGCGCTCTACCGCTGCGTGGAGGTGCCGGCCGGACGCTGGATCACCGATCGGTGGGTCCGCCGCGTCCCGGCAGCCGGCGCCGCGCCCGCGGCCCCCGCCCGGAGCGAATCCCGCGCGTAGCATCGGGACCATGTCCTGGTTCGACGAGATCCTCTCCCAGAAGACCGCCAAATCCGTGATGGTCACCCGCGAGCAGGCACTGCCCGGACGACCCGACCCCATGCCCGTGCCCGACGCCCACTACGTCAACGGCCACCGCCTCACCCCGCCGTTCCCGGACGGAATGCAGACCGCCGTCGTCGGGATGGGCTGTTTCTGGGGCGCGGAGAAGGAGTTCTGGGAACTCGACGGTGTGTACTCGACCGCCGCCGGCTATGCGGGCGGCTACACCCCCAACCCCACCTACGAGGAGGTCTGCTCGGGACGCACCGGGCACACCGAGGTGGTTCTCGTCGTGTTCGACCCCGAAGTGATCGGATACGCGCAGATCCTGCAGCAGTTCTGGGAGAACCACGACCCGACACAGGGCATGCGGCAGGGCAACGATCACGGCACCCAGTACCGGTCCGCGATCTACACGTTCGACGAATCGCAGATCGAGATCGCCGAGGCCACCGCGGAAACGTTCGGCAAGCGTCTGGCCGCTGCCGGATACGGCACGATCACCACCGAGATCGCCCCGTTGACGCAGTTCTACTACGCCGAGGACTACCACCAGCAGTACCTGGCGAAGAACCCGAACGGCTACTGCCCGGTCCACGCGACCGGCGTCAGTTGCCCCGTCGGTCTCGGACTCTGACGGGCCCCTTCCGACCTCGGGAGTCAGCCCTCGCGCAGCCGCCTCTCGTGTGATATAAGGCCCATCCCCTTGCTCTTGCCGGTCCGGCGGATCAATCTGGAATGAGCGAACTAGGGGGAAGGACCGGACTCGACATGGTGAACAGCACGGCGGCCTATCTGCGAACGGCACGCCGATCCTCTCGACGTCGTAATCCTCTCGTGCGCCGCACCGATCGCATCGAGGCGCGGTTGACGGCCCTGCTCGCATTCGTCGTCGTCGCGATGATCCCGTTGGCGATATGGGTCGGGGCCGCAACGTGGGACACACAACTCGCACTGTCGGCGCAGCAGACCGCGGAACGGACCGTGGTGACAGCGACGACCGAGGGCACCCCGACAACCGTCGCCGCCACCTACGGAGATTACGGAGTGTCCGACTCCGCGACGGTCGAGGCGTCGTGGACGTGGGGCCGGGAGACACGGAACGGCACCATCCAGGTCGACTCCACCACCGCACCCGGCAGCCAGGTGCCGGTCTGGGTCGACGCCGACGGCAACCAGTCGCTGCCGCCGATGAGTGCCACGAGTGCCAAGGTGTCCGCGGTGCTGGTGGGCGTGTCCGCGTGGGTCGGGACGGCGCTCGTCGCCGGCGGACTGTTCGCCGTCGCCCGCTGGCGTCTCGATCTCGCCCGTGCCCGCCAGTGGAGCCGGGACATCGAAATCTTCCTCGGCTCCACCAGCAGCCACTGACCTACCGGCGCGTCCGGCTCTTCCCGTGAGCGGAGCTCAGCGCACCGCGGGGAGCACCTCCTGCGCGACCAGCTCGAGGTGGTCGAGATCCGCCAGGTCGAGAATCTGCAGGTAGATCCGCTGCGTACCGATCTCGGCGTAGCGTCCGATCTTCTCGACGACCTCGGCCGGGGTGCCGGCCAGTCCGTTCTCACGCAGCTCGCCGACCTCACGCCCGATGCGCGCGGCGCGGCGCGCGATCTCGTTCTCGTCGCGACCGCAGCACAGCACCAGTGCGTTCGACCACACCATCCCAGCGGGGTCGCGATTCACGGCGCGGCACGCGTTCCGCACCCGCTCGAACAGCCGCGCGGACTCCTCCGCCGATTCGAACGGGACGTTGAACTCGTCGGCGAAGCGGGCCGCGAGTGCAGGGGTGCGGCGCTTGCCCTTGCCGCCGATGATGATCGGCGGACCCGGACGCTGCGCGGGCTTCGCCAGAGCAGGCGATTCGAGGATCCGGTGGTGGGCGCCCTCGTACGAGAACGTCTTGCCGACCGGAGTCTCCCACAGGCCGGTGATCACGGTGAGGGCTTCCTCGAGCTTGTCGAACCGCTCCAGCAGGGGCGGAAACGGGATGCCGTACGCGAGGTGCTCCTCCTCGTACCACCCGGCGCCGAGCCCGAAGTCGACGCGGCCGCCGCTCATGGCGTCGACCTGCGCGACGGTGATCGCGAGAGGCCCCGGATGCCGGAACGTCGCGGACGTGACGAGGGTGCCGAGCCGGATCGTCGACGTCTCCCTGGCCAGCCCGGCCAGCGTGATCCACGCGTCGGTGGGGCCGGGCAGGCCCTTGCTGTTCATCGCGAGATAGTGGTCGGATCGGAAGAACGCGCCGTAGCCGAGCCGTTCCGCCGTCTGCGCGACAGCGAGGAGATCGGCGTAGGTGGCGCCCTGCTGGGGTTCGGTGAAGATCCGTAGTTCCATGGCCTCGATCCTTTCAGTTCCGTGCGTAGGCACGCGCGGCGACGGGTGTGCGCTCGTGGTGATGGGAGGTGCCGGTGCGGCGCACGATGATTCGGGTGTGTCGCGGGACGGAGAGCGAAATGTGCTCGGCCCGAGCGAGGTAGGAGCTGTGAATTACTCCGAAAACTGGGGATGAACCTGTGGAAACTGTGGATAACTCCGCCGCCGTGGGGATTTCGTCACCGGTTCTGGTCGTGAATGTGGCCGGCCTGTGACAACCGTGTGACGCACCGGTGATGTCGCGTCGATCCGACGGCTGCGGCACCGGAAGACGCGTGCCACTATTGACGATGTGAGCTTCTCCGATGTTCCCACCGTGTCGGTCGACGACGTCCCGGAGATCGGTGACGGCGTGGTGCTGTTGGATGTGCGCGAAGCCGACGAATGGGATCTCGGTCATGCCCCGGGCGCGCTGCACATCCCGGTCGCCGACGTACCCGCCCGGATCGAGGACATCGACATCGACGCCGAGGTCTACGTCGTGTGCCGCCAGGGCGGCCGATCGGTGGGCGTCGTCGCGTACCTCAACAACATCGGGTTCGATGCGTTCCAGGTGAACGGCGGCATGGTGGCCTGGCAGCGCATCGGACGGCCCTTGACCGCCGACGGCGACACTCCGGCGAAGATCTATTGATGCCCGCCTTCCAGATCTGCGTCCGCTGCGAACACCGCTGGCCGGTGGTGGGGCAGCCGCGCCAATGGTGCCCCGGCTGCCGCGG
>NZ_JBMBTE010000128.1:0-13738 GCF_048897285.1 Rhodococcus sp. O3 | reverse complement strand
CGCCGACACCGCACCGGCCCCGGTCGGGGTCGCGCTCGTCGGCGGCGGCCCGGGCGATCCGGACCTGATCACCGTGCGCGGTCGCCGCCTGCTCGGGCGCGCCGACGTGGTCGTCGCCGACCACCTGGCCCCGCAGGAACTGCTCGACGAACTCGGCCCGCACGTCGAGGTCATCGACGCGTCGAAGCTGCCCTACGGCCGGGCGATGGCGCAGCAGGCCATCAACGAGACTCTCATCGACCGGGCCAAGGCCGGCAAGTTCGTCGTGCGCCTCAAGGGCGGCGACCCGTACGTCTTCGGTCGCGGCTTCGAGGAACTGCAGGCGTGCGCGGCCGCGGGCGTCCCGGTCACGGTCGTTCCCGGGATCACCAGCGCGATCGCGGTGCCGTCGTCGGCCGGCGTTCCCGTCACCCACCGCGGGGTCACCCACGAATTCGTGGTGGTCAGCGGGCATGTCGCTCCCGACCACCCGGACTCGCTGACCGATTGGTCGGCACTTGCGCGGCTGCGCGGCACGCTGGTGCTGCTCATGGCGGTCGAACGGATCCAGCAGTTCTCCGACGCCCTGCTCGCCGGGGGCCGTCCCGCGGACACCCCGGTCGTCGTCGTGCAGGAAGGCACCCGCCGCACCCAGCGCATTCTGCGCGCCGATCTGCAGACCGTCGCGGCGCGTGTGCGCGAGGAGCAGATCCGCCCGCCCGCGATCATCGTGATCGGACCGGTCGCCGGTCTCACTGCGGATTCCGAGTGAACCGGATGCTGGGTAACGTCGACGCCGTGCCGGAGCCCTCGAACGCCGCCCGTTCCGCGACCGCCCGAGCGCTCGGCGCGGCCATGCTCGTCCTGAGCGGACTGCAGTTGATGGTCGTACTCGACGGCACGGTCGCGAACCTGGCGCTCGCGCCGCTGCAAGCCGACCTGGGACTGTCCGACGCCGGCCGCAACTGGGTGCTCACCTCGTACGCGCTCGCGTTCGGCGGTCTGATGCTCCTCGGCGGCCGGCTGGGCGACAGTTTCGGCCGCAAACGCATGTTCGTCGCCGGGGTCGGCTTGTTCACCCTCGCGTCGTTGCTGTGTGGCCTCGCGACCGGCGAGGCCATGCTCATCGCGGCCCGCGCGTTGCAGGGCGTCGGCGCCGCAGTCGCGTCGCCGACCGCGCTCGCCCTGGTCGCGACTACGTTCGCGCCGGGCCCCGCCCGCAACCGCGCGATCGCGGTGTTCGCGGCGATGACCGGCGTCGGCTCGATCGCCGGACTGATCCTCGGCGGCGCGCTCACACAGGTGTCCTGGCGCTGGATCTTCCTCATCAACGTTCCCATCGGTGTGCTCATCGCCGTCGCCGCGACCCTGGTGTTGCGGGAGACCGCGACCGAGCGGCTCGCGCTCGACGTGCCCGGCGCGGTGCTGGCGACCCTCGGCTGCACCGGTGTGGTGTTCGGTCTGAGCGAGGGACCCGAGATGGGCTGGGGCAGCCCGGTCGTGATCGGCGCGCTCATCGGCGGTGTCGTGGTCCTCGGGCTGTTCCTGCTCGTGGAGCGGCGCGCCGAGAACCCGCTGCTGCCGTTCGTGCTGTTCCGCGACCGCGACCGGGTCGCCACGTTCGTGGCGATCTTCTTCGCGGGGTCGGTGATGTTCTCGCTGGCCGCGTTCGTGGCGCTGTTCGTACAGGACATCCTCGGGTACACCCCGCTGCAGGCGGGTCTGGCGTTCGTGCCGTTCGCGTTCGGTCTCGGCGGGGCCGCGGCGGTCGCGTCGAAGCTCGTCGTCCGGGTGCAGCCGCGCTGGCTGGTGGTCGCGGGCGCGCTGATCATGAGTGTGAGCCTGCTGTTCGGCTCGACGATGGACGAGACGGTGCAGTATCTGCCGACCCTGTTCGTGCTGGTGCTGGTCGTCGGGTTCGGCGTCGGACTGGCGTCCGTGCCGCTGCCGCTGTGCGCGATCGCCGGGGTCGGCACCCACGAGATCGGCCCCCTGTCGGCGATCGCCCAGGTCGCGCAGACCCTCGGCGGTCCGATCGGCCTGGCCGTGATCGGGGCGATGGCCACCTCGCGGACCATGTCGCTGGGCGGCACGTCCGGTGCGGTCGCCGACATGACCGAGGCGCAGCTGTCCGCGCAGGGCGCCGGCTACATGTTCGCGCTCGTCGGCTGCGCCGTGTGCGCGGTGATCACCGGCATCGCCGCGCTGTTCATCCGGTTCAGCCCGCAGCAGGTCGCGCAGGCGCAGGAAGCCGAGAAGGCCGCCCAGAACGCCTGAGGCGGGGCCGCCGTCACGCCACGCGGGCTCGCTGCGGCTCCACTGCGGTGGAGGCCGGAATCGGCGCCTGAGGACCCGTGGCGCGGCGGCGCCGGATAGCCTTCTCGGCCTCGATCACGACCGGGACGACGACCGACAGCCCGATGCACGCGAGCCACTGACCACCGGTCAGCGAGGTCGTCGTCAGCAGCTGCTGCAGGAAGTCGAGTTCGACGGCGAGCACGGTGATGACGGTGGGGATCGCCAGGATCTTCACGGCCCCCAGGATGGGCGCTGCGAGACCCGTGTCCGGGTCGCGCCGCATCACCAGCCCACCGAGGATCGAGCCGAACGACATGACCACGAACGCCATCGTCATCGGCACGTTCGCGACGGTCGAACTCATCGCGCCGGGCGCCAGAAACAGCGCGGCCAGCGTGACCGCGAACTCGACGGCGCCGTAGAAGACCCACTGCCACACGGCCGGCGGATTGGTGATCGGCACGGCCGGGTCGCGCGGTGGCTTGTTCATCAGGTTCGGCGGTGCGGGGTCGTGCATGATCACGATGACCGGGAACATCGTGACGAAGAAGTTCTGGAACAGCACCATCAGCGGCGTGAGCGCGACCCCGTCGTTGATGTCGAACACGCTCGCGACCAGGAACAACAGGATCAGCGAGAACAGCTTCGCCATCTGGCAGCGGATGAACGCGACGATCTTGTCGTAGATGCTGCGACCGAGGCTGATCGCGGTCACCAGGGTCCCGAAGTTGTCGTCGGTGAGGATCATGTTCCCGGCCTGCTTGGTGACCTCGCTGCCCGATCCCATCGCCACACCCACGTCGGCCTGTTTGAGGGCCGCCGCGTCGTTGACGGCGTCGCCGGTCATCGCGACGATCGCGCCACCGCGCTGCATGAGTTCGGCCAGGCGCAGCTTGTCCTGCGGGGTGACCCGGCCGAAGACGTGCAGGTTCGGCAGTGCCGCGGCCAGTTCGTCGTCGGACAGCGACTGCAGTTCCGGGCCGCTGATCGCGCCCGGACCGAGGCCGAGTTCGGCACCGATCGCGGACGCGGTGATCGCATGGTCGCCGGTGATCATGCGCACCTCGATGCCCGCGGCGTGCGCGGTGCGCACGGCTTCCACGGCCTCGGGCCGCAGCGGATCGATGATGCCCACCATGCCGACGAACGTCAGATCCTCGACGAGCGACATCGGATCGGCGGTCACCTCGTTCTCCCGGCCGTCGAGTCGACGTGCCGCGAACGCCAGTACCCGCAGGCCTTTCTCCGACATGCTGCGATTGGCCGCCAGGATGTCGTCGCGCACCACGTCCATCGGTTCCGGCCCGGTCTCGGTGAACGCCGTGGAGCAGCGCGCCAGCACCACGTCGGGGCCGCCCTTGACCAGTTCGACGAACGTGTCGACCCCGTCCAACGGCAGACGATGGAAGGTCGCCATGAACTTGTACGCCGAATCGAACGGCACCTCCGCGACGCGCGGATAGGCGCGCCGGGTCTGCTCGGCGTCGACGCCGAGTTTCGCGGCCAGCACCACCAGCGCCGCCTCGGTGGGATCACCGACGACAACGCCGGTATCGGAGACGGTGGCGTCGCTGTCGAGGCACAGCCCGTACGCCAGCCGGGTGAAGTCGGGGACCTCTGCGCCGGCGACGTGCCGCACCGCGCCGGTCTTGGCGTAACCCTCGCCTTCGACGGTGAACCAGCGGCCGTGGAAGTACAGCGACCGGACCGTCATCTGGTTCATGGTGAGGGTGCCGGTCTTGTCGGAGTTGATCGCGCTGGTCGCGCCCAGCGTCTCGACGTCGTTCAGGTTCTTGACGATGGCCTTGGCGTCGGCCAACTGCTTGGCGCCGTAGGACAGCATCGACTGCACGAACGTCGGCAGGCCCGTCGGGATGGCGGAGATCGCCATCGAGATGCCCAGCAGCAGAACGGTGGTCACGCTCTGGCCGCGCAGCAGCCCGATCACCACGATGACCGCGACCGCACCCCAGGCGACGATGCCCAGCACCTTCGTCAGCGACCCCAGTTCGCGCTGAAGCGGGGACTTCTTCGGAGCGACCGCGGAGAGCATCGACGCGATGCGGCCCATCTGGGTCCGCATCCCGGTCTCGGTCACCACCATGGTCGCGGTGCCGCGGGTGACGGACGTGTTCTGGAACAGCATGTTGCTGCGGTCGCCGAGGGTCACGTCGGCGGAGTCGAGGGTCGTCACGTCCTTCGCGACCGGGGCGCTCTCCCCGGTCAACGCCGCCTCCTGGGTCTCGAGCGTGGCGGAGACGAGGATCCGGCCGTCCGCGGGCACCAGGTCCCCGGCCTCCAGGTTGACGATGTCGCCCGGAACGAGCTCGGTGGAGGGGATCGCGGCGAGGGTTCCGTTGCGGGTCACCCGGGCCTGCGGCACCTGCATCTTCGCCAGCGCGTCCACGCTGGCCCGGGCCTTCAGTTCCTGTCGGGTGCCCAGTACGACGTTGAGCACCACCAGGCCGGCGACGGTGAGCGCCACGGGAATCTGGCCGATGATCACGCTGACGACGACGACCGCCACCAGCATCACGTTCATCGGATCGGTGAGCTGGAGCAGCGCGATCGCCCAGATCGACGGTGGGGGTTCGGAGGCGATGACGTTGGCGCCGTAGCGGGCTCGGCGTTCCTCCACGGCGGCGCTCGTCAGTCCGGCCGACTCGTCGGTCGACAGCGCCGCAACCACATCCGCGGGGTTCAGGGCATGCCACGCGCGTGCGTCGTCGGGGGAGTCGGCAACCGGGGCGTCACCGGATACGGATCTTCGACCGAGCATGCTCGCGAACCTCCTCGCTCCGGTGCGGCGCATCGTCAGTAGGGTGTGGGAATCCAGTCGACGACCAGGCCGGGATCGCGATAACCCCCCGGTTTCTGTCGTTCGGGCAGCGTGACGTCGGGAAGCTCCAGCGGTTCGTAGGGCACCCGGCTGAGCAGATGGCTGATGATGTTGAGCCGGCCGCGTTTCTTGTCGTCGTTGATCGCGACGTGCCAGGGCGACCATCCGGTGTGCGTGAGCCGGAACATCTCGTCGCGGGCGCGCGAGTAGTCGTACCAGCGGCTGTACGACTCGAGGTCCATCGGGGACAGCTTCCAGATCTTGCGCGGATCGTCGATGCGGCTCTGCAGCCGCAACGTCTGCTGCTCCTGGCTCACCTCGAGCCAGTACTTGATCAGGATGATCCCGGACTCCTGGATCGCGCGTTCGACCGCCGGGACGAGTTGCAGGAACTGGTCGGTCTGCTCCTGGGTGCAGAACCCCAGGACGGGTTCGACGCCGGCGCGGTTGTACCAACTGCGGTCGAAGATGACGACCTCACCCGCCGCGGGCAGGTGCGGCATGTACCGCTGGAAGTACATCTGCGACTTCTCCCGTTCGGTCGGGGCGGGCAGGGCCACGACGCGGAAGACTCGGGGGCTCACCCGTTCCGTGATCGCCTTGATGACACCGCCTTTCCCTGCGGTGTCCCGGCCCTCGAACAGGATGCACACCTTCGCGCCGGTGGATTTGACCCATTCCTGCATCGCGACGAGCTCGGCGTGCAGCGATCGGAGGTGCCGCCGGTACTCCTTGTTCTTCATCGGCGGCAGGTCGAGATCGCCGCCGGACGGCGGTGGGCGCAGTTCACCGGTGCGTGCACCGGACTCGTTCCTCGCCGTCTTGTGCCCTGCCTTGCTTCCCTTGGACTTCTTCCCCATGGGCGCTCCCGCGTAGGCCGTCGGGATCAGAACTATACGGCAGGACCAGCGGATTCGACGGAGAACTCAGGTCAGAATGATCATCTCGGTGGACGATGCGACCTCGACCCGCAAACCGGCTTTCGAGGTCACCCGCGCCACGGACTCGACGTCGGACGGTTCCGCGCGGGTGAGCACCAGCGCCCGGGCCAGCAGACCCTTGTGGTGCTTGTTGAAGTGACTCACGACCTTGCGGGTGCCGTCGGGTCGTTCGGTGAGCACGGTCGCGGTCACCGCGCCGGGCACCGGACCGAGCTGCTGGTAGACCCCCGACCGCAGGTCGACGACGAGATCGCCGGCGGCCTCGGCCACCAGCGCGTCGGTCAGTTCCGGTTTCCACAGCGCCTGCAGGGTGCCGAAGCCCGGCAGCTTGGAGCCGCCCGACAGTCGGTAGGCGGGGATCGGGTCGCCCGCGCGGACCGCACCGAACAGCGCCGACCCCATCGCGAGCCGCCGGTATGCCTTCTCTCGCTGCACCCGGGTGAACGACGACGCGTCGAGCGCATCGAACAGCACCCCGGTGTATCGCTCCAGCGCCGGCCGGGTCGCCGAGACCCACAGCTTGGCGTTGCGTTCGATCTCGTCGGCCTGGGTGGCGCCGAGACCGAGGGCCCGCATCGACGCTTCGCTGTCGGCGGCCAGATCGACCAGCGCCTGGACGAGCATCTCTCGCGTGTCGGTGAGCTGAGGCATCGACAGCTCGCCCAGATCGAGGGGCGCGCCGTTGCCGCCGTCGGACTTGGTTTCGGAAGGGGGCAGAAGCACCAGCACAACCGGTAACCGTACCGAGGCCGGTTCCGGGCCTGCGGGTAGGCTGCCACTCCGTGATCACCCGCATGTCGCATCTGTTTCTCCGCACGCTCCGCGACGACCCGGCCGACGCCGAGGTCGCCAGCCACAAACTGCTCGTTCGCGCAGGCTATGTGCGGCGCATCGCGCCGGGCGTCTACTCGTGGCTGCCGCTGGGCCTGAAGGTGCTGCGGCAGGTCGAGCGCGTCGTGCGCGAGGAGATGAACGCCATCGGCGCGCAGGAGATCTCGCTGCCGGCGCTGCTGCCGCGCGACCCCTACGAGACCACCAACCGGTGGACCGAGTACGGCGACGGCCTGTTCCGGCTGCAGGACCGCAAGGGCGGCGACTACCTGCTCGGACCCACCCACGAGGAGATGTTCGCGCTCACCGTCAAGGGCGAATACAACTCCTACAAGGACTTCCCGGTCACCCTGTACCAGATCCAGACGAAGTACCGCGACGAGGAACGACCCCGCGCCGGCATCCTCCGCGGCCGCGAATTCGTCATGAAGGACTCCTACAGCTTCGACCTCACCGACGAGGGGCTGACCCGGTCCTACCAGGCCCATCGCGACGCCTACGAGCGGATCTTCGCGCGGCTCGGTGTGAAGTACGTGATCGTCTCCGCGACGTCCGGGGCTATGGGCGGCAGCGCGTCGGAGGAGTTCCTCGCCGAGTCCGACGCCGGTGAGGACACCTACGTGCGCTGCCTCGAATCGGGCTACGCCGCGAACGTCGAGGCGGTGAAGACGCTCGCGCCGGAGCCGATCCCGTTCGACGGCCTGCCCGACGCCGTCGTGCACGACACCCCGGACACCCCGACGATCGAATCCCTCGTCACCTCCGCCTCGCAGATCCTCGGGCGTGAGGTCACCGCGGCCGAGACCCTCAAGAACATCCTCGTGAAGGTCCGGCAGCCGGGCGGCGACTGGGAACTGCTCGGCATCGGCATCCCCGGCGACCGGGAGGTCGACGACAAGCGACTGGAAGCCTCGCTCGAACCCGCCGAGGTCGAGTTGCTCGGCGAGTCCGACTTCACCGCCAACCCCTTCCTCGTCAAGGGCTACATCGGTCCGAAGGCGTTGCTGGACAACGGTGTTCGCTACCTTGTCGACCCGCGCGTGGTGGACGGCACGAGCTGGATCACCGGCGCCGACGAAGAGGGCAAGCACGTCTTCGGGCTCGTCGCCGGCCGCGACTTCACCCCCGACGGCACCATCGAGGCCGCCGAGGTCCGCGACGGCGACCCGTCGCCCGACGGCGCCGGCCCGCTCGTCTCGGCGCGCGGCATCGAAATCGGCCACGTCTTCCAGCTCGGCCGCAAGTACACCGACGCGTTCGCGGTCGACGTCCTCGGCGAGAACGGCAAGCCGGTGCGCCCCACCATGGGCTCGTACGGCGTCGGCGTCTCCCGCCTGGTCGCGGTGATCGCCGAACAGCAGCACGACGACAAGGGCCTGCGCTGGCCCGCCGAGGTCGCGCCGTTCGGGGTGCACCTGGTCATCGCGAACAAGGACGACGCGGCCCGCGAAGGCGCCGAGGGCCTGGCCGCCGATCTCGACAAGGCGGGCGTCGAGGTTCTGCTCGACGACCGCAAGGCGTCGCCGGGTGTGAAGTTCAAGGACTCCGAACTGCTGGGTGTGCCGCTCGTGGTCGTCGTCGGACGCGGATGGGCCGAAGGCAATGTCGAGCTGCGGGACCGCTTCACCGGCGAATCCCGCGAAGTTCCGGTCGAGTCGGCGCTGCAGGAGATCCTCGCGGCCGTGCGCGGCTGATCCCTCTCCTTCGGCTCTCGCCGTCAGCCGAGCGAACGTACCGTTCGCTCGGCGGGCAGGGCAGACTCGGGTCATGATCGACGATCCGACGTGGCAGACGACCGACGCATACCTCACCGAAACCCTCATCGGCCCGGACGACGCGCTCGACAGCGCTCTCGCCACGAACGCCGACCAGGGATTGCCGCCGATCGACGTGTCGGCGCCGCAGGGCAAGTTCCTGCACCTGCTCGCGCGGGCGATCGGTGCACGGAAGATCCTCGAGATCGGCACGCTCGGTGGGTACAGCACGATCTGGTTCGCGCGCGCCGTGGGCGAGGCCGGCCGCGTGATCACCCTCGAATACGAACCGCACCACGCCGAGGTCGCGCGGGGGAACCTGGACCGCGCCGGCGTCGGTGACATCGTCGACATCCGGGTCGGTGCCGCGCTGGATTCGCTGCCGGACCTCGGATCCGAAGCCCCGTTCGACCTGGTGTTCATCGACGCCGACAAGGAGAACAACCCACGCTACGTGCGTGCGGCACTGGAACTGTCGCGCCCGGGCACCGTCATCGTCGTCGACAACGTGGTGCGCGGCGGATCGATCACGAATGCCGAACTCGACGACGAGCGGGTGCGGGCGAGCCGAGAGGTGCTCGAACTCATCGCCGCGGAACCGCGGCTCGACGGGACCGCCCTGCAGACGGTCGGCAGCAAAGGGTGGGACGGTTTCGCACTGGCGCTCGTGACCGGCTGACGCCGCCACGGCCCGCCTACAGGCCCCGCTCGATCCGAGCGAATGTACCGTTCGTCCGGGCCGACCGAATGTACCGTTCGCTCGGAAAGCGCGGGGCTCGTCAGAACAGCGGGCCGCCCCCGAAGGCGCTGCGATGCGACGGGGGCCGGCGGCCGTCGAGGTCGGTCAGGTCGTAGTCCCGGGCGAGTTCGGCGGTGACGAAGGTGTGCCCGCTGCGTTCGGCGAGTTCGGGGTCGTCGGTCAGGGACGCGACGACCGAGCCGATGAACTCGGGCGTTTCGGCGTCCGCGACCGGGAACCCCGCGATGTGGGTGAGGCCGCTCGCGAGGATCGTCTCGGTGCGCACGATGCCCGGCCAAAGAGACACCGCGTGCACATCGTGTTCGCGCAGCTCCGCCGCCATGTCTGCGGCCATCTTGTCGAGTCCGGCCTTGGAGATCCCGTACAGCACCGAATGCAGGCGGCTGCGGGTGCCGAACGACGAGATGTTGACGATCAGACCGGTGCGCCGCGGCACCATCAGGCGGGCCGCGGAGACCGACGCGACGTAGTGTGCGCGCAATCCGAGGCCGATCAGGCTGTCCCAGTCGTCGAGTGGGCGTTCCCAGAACGGGGTGTCGAACCCGCCGAATCCGCGTGGACCGGCCCACACATTGTTGACCAGCAGGTCGAGTCGGCCCTCCTGGTCGTCGGCGATCTGCGCGAACACCTTCTCGATCGCCGCGTCGTCGCGGTGGTCGCAGGTCAGCGCATGCCCGCGACCGCCCCGAGCGGTGATCTCCGCTGCAGTCGCGGCCAGGGGAGCGTCGCCGGTGGCGGGCCCTCGCCCGGTCACGTAGACGGTCCACCCGGCATCGCCCAGCGTCAGGGCGATGCCCTTGCCGACCCCGCGGGATGCGCCGGTGACCAGCGCGACGCGGGTCACGCCCCGGCCTCGCGGCGTCGATCGGCGGTCGGTTGAACGGTCTTTTCCGGTCGTGTCGTCGGCACGCTCACGAAGGTAGAACACGTTTCCACTCTTCGGCGGCGAATTCCGAACGACGGGACATTCAGGGCTGACCGGGCAGGGCGACGGTCGGCGGAACGACGCCCAGGTTCGCCCGCCACCGCGCGCCGCGCAGGGCCGTTTCGGTCAGCGCCTCGATCGCGACTCCGCGAGTGGACTCGGAGGTCGCTCGTTCGACGACGGACCGCCACGCGACCGCGACGTCCGTCTCGATCTGCACGGCGAGCTGCGCGGCACTGATCGGGTCGGTCACCGGGAACGGCACGGTATAACCGGGCGCGGCGACCGGGGGAGTGACGCTCGCGGCGGTGAGCGCGTCGATCGTGGCGTCACGGCGCGCCCGGTGCGCGGCGGTGTCCTCCGCCACCTCCTGGCCGCGGGCCGGATTGGAGAACGCCGCGACGAGGCCGTAGCCGAACACGGCGGCGTGTTCGGCGTTCAAGGCGTCGACGAGGGCCTGCTGCTCGGCTCCGAGCTGGGGGGAAGTCACGGCAGCAGCACCGCCGTCTCGGTCGCGCACGCGGCACTGACGGACGCGAGCAGGCCGGCGCGGTAGCCGCGCAGGGTGCGGGCCAGGTTCGCGGCGTCACGCTGGGAACGGGTCAGCCGCTCCCGTAGCAGTTCCACGGTCGGAGCCTCGGCGGGCAGCGGCACGGTCGTCGAGGAGGCCGGGGACGTCGACGTGGCCCCCACCAGGCGTGCGACTTCCGCGTCGAGTGCGTCGGCATGTGTCGTGCGTTCGGCGCCGATCGTCGCGAGCGCATCGGCCCGCTCGGGTGCCACGGCGACGAGCGCGCCGGCGAGAGCGGCGTCGGTGCGAGCGCGCTGGGCCTGGGCGATCAGCGGATCGGGTTCGTCGTCCTCGTCGGAGGGTGCGCCGCATCCCGTGACGGTGAACACGCCCGCGGTGCCGAGCGCGGCACCGGACCATCGCAGCAGTGTTCGTCGGGACACGGGTGGCAGGTGTGGTGACGTCGGCACCGGACCATGGTGCCAGTCCGGGCGAACCGATCCGGACGGCGGCCTGGTCACGGCACTCCAAAATGCGCGATACCCTTGAAACCTGCCGGATCGATCCCCGCACCGGCCGCCTACCGCTGCGACCACAACTGAACGAGGAGCTTGTCGCCATGCCTGTGCCGCCCCCGGAGAGGATTGTCGAGCTCGTCTCGGATCTGATCGAGCGTGAGGGTTACGACCTCGAGGACGTCGTCGTCACGGCGGCGGGCAAGCACAGCACCGTGCGGCTCATGGTCGACAGCGACGCAGGTCTCGGCCTCGACGAAGCAGCGCGCCTGAGTCATCTCGTGTCGGAGGCGTTCGACGCGGTGGCGGATTTCGGTGAGTCGCCGTACATGCTCGAGGTCACCAGTCCCGGAATCGGCCGCCCGCTGACGCAGGACCGGCACTGGCGGCGCGCGCAGGGCCGGAAGGCACGGCTGGATCTGGGGACCGAGACGCTCGTCGGTCGTATCGGCGAGCTCGTCGGCGACGAGATCCGCATCGTGGTTCCGGACCGCAACGGCCCGGTTGTCCGCGCGATCCCGCTGGCACAGGTGCGGTCGGCGACGGTCGAGGTGGAGTTCAACCCTCCCAACGCCCGGGAGCTCGAACTCGCCGGTGGCCTGCCCGACGGCCGGGTGCGGGCGGGGGAACTCGACGAGAACGCGGTCGGGGCGGACGAAGACGGTAGCGACGAAGACGAAGTGAACGAGACGAAGGTGGACAAGTGAATATCGACATCACGGCGCTGAAGGCGCTCGAATCCGAGAAGAACATCCCGTTCGAGGCGCTGATCGAGACGATCTCGACCGCTCTGCTCACCGCCTACCGTCACGTGGACGGTCACCAGCCGCACGCCCGGATCGATCTGGACCGCAAGACGGGCATCGTGCGCGTGATGGCCGAGGAGTTCGACGCCGACGGCAACCTCGTCTCCGAATGGGACGACACTCCGGCGGACTTCGGCCGGATCGCCGCCACGACCGCGCGGCAGGTCATCATGCAGCGCATCCGTGACGCCGAGCACGAGCAGCGTTTCGGCGAGTTCGTCACCCACGAGGGCGAGATCGTCGGCGGTGTCGTCCAGCGCGACACCCGCGCGAACGCGCGCGGCATGGTGGTCGTGCGGATCGGTGGCGACAACGGCGCCGAAGGCCTGATCCCGCCGGCCGAGCAGGTGCCGGGCGAAACCTACGAGCACGGCGATCGCATCAAGTGCTACGTCGTGGGCGTGGCGCGCGGCCAGCGTGGCCCGCAGATCACCCTTTCGCGGACCCATCCGAACCTCGTCCGCCGGCTGTTCGCGCTCGAGGTTCCGGAGATCGCGGACGGATCCGTCGAGATCGTCGCGGTCGCCCGCGAGGCGGGGCACCGCTCGAAGATCGCGGTGCACTCGCGGGTACCCGGGCTGAACGCGAAGGGTGCGTGCATCGGCCCGATGGGCCAGCGCGTGCGCAACGTGATGCGCGAACTCGGCGAGGAGAAGATCGACATCATCGACTACGACGAGGATCCGGCGCGGTTCGTCGGCAACGCGCTGTCGCCGTCGAAGGTGGTTTCGGTCACGGTCGTCGACCCGGAGGCGCGGGCCGCGCGTGTCGTCGTCCCGGACTTCCAGTTGTCCCTCGCGATCGGCAAGGAAGGGCAGAATGCCCGCCTGGCCGCGCGTCTGACCGGATGGCGGATCGACATCCGCAGCGACGCCGCAGCGGGTGATGATGGTCACTCGGGTGCCGCTTCGACAGGCAGGTAGAGGTGGAATGCGGGCTTCCGGTCGAATCGGCGGTAGAGTGGTCGATGGTTCAGCATGAGCTGTCTTCGTCACGCGGCGAGCGCACCGGTCCGGTGCGCACCTGTCTCGGGTGTCGGCAGCGATCGCTGACTGCCGATCTGCTGAGGGTCGTGGCACGAGAAGTGGAGCCGAAACGCTTCGTTCTGGTCCCTGATCCCGGGCGCAGACTTCCCGGGCGGGGCGCGTGGTTGCATCCCGTTTCGGAGTGTCTGAGTCAGGCGGAGCGGCGTCGAGCATTCGGCAGAGCGCTGAGGGTGCCCGGAAATCCGGACACGGCGGCGCTCGATCAGCTGGTCGGGTCCGGCGACGGAATATCACTCGGCGTGGCACCGTTGTGAGATCGACAGCAGGGACACCAACGCAGTGACATCGAACTCTGAGAAGAACAGGCACGAACACTCATGAGCACACCGTGAAGCACCAGCGATGAACGTCCATCGGAGATAACCCGAGGTCGTGCGGGCAACCAGCCGCTCGACCTCATCAGTGAGGAGAGCAGTGGCAGGCAAGCCCCGCGTGCACGAGTTGGCGAAAGAACTCGATGTCACAAGCAAGGTCGTACTCGAAAGGCTCAAGGAGCTCGGCGAGTTCGTGAAGTCCGCGTCGTCGACGGTCGA